>DASRHX010000956.1:0-5895 GCA_035650295.1 Bryobacteraceae bacterium
TACATTTCCAATGAACCCGGCGAAAAGTTCTTCTCGCTCGGCGACCGCACGATGATCGCCTATCCCGTCGCCGCAGGCACGGAGGATTCGGCTCAACTCACCGTCCGCGACACGTGCACCTCCGCCCGCCGTCCCATTGCCCGTGACCAGTGGCAGCTCGCCCGTCTCAACAACGGCAAGCCCGTGCCCGATGCCACGCGCGTCTACGTGCCCGCGGGCCTCGAGCCGGGCAAGATCTACGAGGTCATTTACACCGCCAAGAACCCCGTCGTGGTCGGCCTTGGACCCGCCGCCATTCGCGACTTCATCTCGTACCTGAAATACGGCGGCCCGGCCGCCTCCATCAACGTCTTCGGCGATCAGCGCCGCTTCCTCAAACGCGCCATCGGCTTCGGTACTTCGCAGAGCGGCCGCTTCCTCCGTACCTTTGTCTACGATGGCTTCAATGCCGACGAATCCGGCAAGATCGTCTTTGATGGTGTCTGGTCCCATGTCGCCGGCACGGGGCGGGGAAGTTTCAACTTTCGCTTTGCTCAACCCTCGCGTGACGGCCATCCTCACCTGAACTGCATTTATCCCAGCGACATCTTCCCCTTCAGCGACGTCACGCAAACCGATTCCGAAATGGGCGCCGGCGGCCTGCTCGCCAAAGTGGACGCCGCCAAGGTGACGCCCAAAATCTTCTACACCAACGGCAGCTATGAATACTGGGGGCGCGTCGCCAGCCTGATCCACACCTCTCTCGACGGCAAACAGGACATGGGCCTCGGACCCAACTCTCGCGCCTATCTGCTCGCCGGTACCCAGCATGGCGCGGGAACCTTCCCGCCCACGCAAGGCGCCGCCCTCCACATCTCGAATGGCAACGACTACCGCTGGATCATGCGCGGCCTGCTCTCCAAAATGAACGGCTGGGTCACTGACGGAACTGAGCCGCCGCCCTCGCAAATCCCCCAGGTTTCCAAGGATTCGCTCGTCTCGGTCGGTGCGTTGAACTGGCCCAAGATCCCTGGCACGCGCCTTCCGCGGCATCCCAAGCAAGCCTATCGTGGTGACTTTCGCGCGGCGCCGCCCAAAGTGGGCGCGGCCTTCCCGACGCTCCTTCCGCAGGTTGACGCCGATGGCAACGAGACGGCCGGCGTACGCGCCCCCATGCTCGTCGCGCCACTCGCCACCTACACGGGTTGGAACTTCCGCAAGCCCAGTCAGGGCGCGCCCGATGAACTTTATTCGATGGTAGGGTCGACGTTCATGCTGCCCAAGACAAAGGCCGAGCGCGCGAAGACCAACGACCCACGCCCGTCCATCGAGGAGCGCTACAAGGGGCGCGCTGACTATGTGTCGAAGTACGAAGCGGCCGTGCGAGCTCTCGCGGCGCAAGGATACCTATATGAAGCGGACGTGCCGGCATTGGTGGAAGCGGGTGGCAAGCAGTGGGACGCCGTCATGGGCAACTGACCCGTCGCGAGCTGCTCGCCGCGGCGCTTAGCACCGCAACCGCGTCCGCCGCCGCAGTCCCCAACAGCGTCCTCGTCCACGAGCACGTGATGGTCGACTTCATCGGCGCCGATCGCATCGCCCCCGGCCGCTACGACCCGGAAGAAGTGTTTCGGATCGCCAAATCGAAAATTGAAGAAGTGAAGGCTCTCGGTTGCGTCCGCATCCACGAATGCACCCCCAACTACATCGGCCGCGACGCTCGCCTCATGCGCCGCCTCGCCGACGCCACGGGCGTCGACATTTGGACCAACACCGGCCTCTACGGCGCGGCCAATCACAAATACGTCCCTAAATTCGCCTACGAAGAAACCGCCGATCGGCTCGCCCGCCGCTGGATGATCGAAGCCAAGTCAGGAGTGGACGGAGTCCACCCGCGCTTCGTCAAATCGGGCGTCAACAAAGGCCCGCTCGACGAGATCGACCGCAAACTCGTACGCGCCGCCGCCATCGCCTCCCGCGAAACCGGCCTCCCCGTTGCCATCCACACCGGCGACGGCAAGGCCGCCCTCGAAGAAGCCGAAATCTTTACCGCCGCCCGCGTGCCTCTCTCGAAACTCATCTGGGTCCACGCGCAGAATGAAAAGGATCATGCCATCCACGAACAGATGGCCCGTGCCGGCGCGTGGGTCGAGTTCGATGGAATCAACCCACGCTCCTCCGGTTGGCACGAAGAGTGCATCCGCTTCATGGCTTCCCACGACCTCCTCGGACGCACTCTCATCTCGCAGGACTCCGGCTGGTACCGCGTCGGCGAGCCCGGAGGCGGCCAGTACAACGGCTACACCTTCCTCTATACGGACTTCGTCCCGCGCCTCGACCCCGCGTGGATCCGGCCACTCTTGGTCGACAATCCCCGCGCCGCTTTCAGCTCCTGAGATCGGCAAACGCCTCTTCAATTTCCCGCTTCGCCTCCGGTCCCACCGGCGCAAGCGGCAGGCGCGGCGGACCACCGTAATACCCGTTCAGATCCATCGCATGCTTCAAGCCCGGAATGCCGTACTTTGTGGTGACCAGCGCTGCCGCGCGGCCAATGCGGTTCTGCCAATCGAGTGCGGCTTCGTTCTCGCGCGTGCGAAACGCCTCCCAGATTGCGACAACCGAATACGGCGCCGCATTCGCATACGCCAGCACCGCACCCACCGCCCCGATCGCAAACGACGGATACAGCGTCGGCGCGCTGCCGACTAGCACCTGGAAGCCTTTCTTCACCGTGCGGATCATCTGCATCACCTTTTCGAGGTTGCCTGACGACTCCTTGATCGCAATGATGTTCGGATGTTCGCTTAGCAGTGCCACCGTATCGCCGGGAATGTCGATCCCGGTTGCCTGCGGCCAGTTGTAGATCATGATGGGAATTCTCGACTGGTCGGCCACCGCACGAAAATACAGCGCCTGAGCTTCGCCGCGCGCAAGCAGGTTTTTGTAGTAGTGCGGCGTGCGGACCATCGCCGCTTTATATCCCATCTCGGCTGCCTTATTGGTCAGTGCCACGGTCTCACGAACGCCCTCGACTCCAGTGCCCGCCAGCAGTTGCTTCTCCGGCGCCGCAGCCTCGGCGACCAGTCCAAACAATTCGAGCTTCTCTTCGAATGACAGGTATACGCTCTCGCCCGTCGAACCGCAAACGACATAGCCCGAGAGCCCAACGCGATTCCAACGTTCTACGTTGTGACGAACCTTGACCTTATAGATGTTGCCTTCGTGGTCGAACGGCGTCGCAATGGGCGGGTAGATGCCTTGTAGTTTGAGCATGACCTTGTACCAACAAAAAGGCCCGCCGCTCGTGAGAGCAACGGGCCTTCCAGCTAAAGTCGCAATTAGCGGCCCAACGAAATCAGCGTGAACAGCGCCAGCGATTCGATGAACGCCAGGCCCAGCAGCAGCGTGATACGAATCGCGCCGCCCGCCGATGGGTTGCGCGCCATGCCTTCCACGGACGAGGCAATCGCCTTGCCCTGACCCAGGCCGCAAAGGCCCGAAGCGATGGCCATGGCGAACGCGGTCGACAGGTGGAACCCGCCGCCGGACGCTGCCGCGCCGGCTTCTTGGGCAAACACCGGCGCCGCAACCAACATCAGCGCCAGCAGAAACAATACCGATTTCACTTTCATACACTCTCCTTAAAAATCGCCCGCCGTTGGTGGTTCCTTGGCTCGGTTGGGACCGGCCGGGCTCACGCGGCAAGCGGCAAAATGCCGGTTAATGATCCTCGTGCGCGACCACGCCGCCCACATAGACCATCGTTAGTACGGTAAAAATGAATGCCTGCAGAATCGACACGAAGAAGTGCAGCGCCATTACCAGCACGGGCACCACCAGCGGCACCAGCGCCATAAAGCTCAACGTCACCTCTTCGCCCGCGAACATGTTCGCGTAGAGACGAATCGTCAGCGACATCGGCCGGATCAGGTGGCTAAGAATTTCGATCGGAAACAGGAACCACGCCATCCACCACAGCGGACCCGCAAAATGTTTCAGGTGCCCAATCACGCCCTGCTCGGCAATGCCCGCCCAGTTGTAATAGAGGAACGAGATGATCGCGATTCCCAACGGTACGGCAGGGTACATTGTCGGCGCTTCAAAAGTCGGAACCATCCCCAGCAGATTCGCGGATAGGATGAACACGAAGAGCGTGCCGAACAGATAAACATATTTATCGCTGCCGTGCCCGATAATGTCGTGCGCCTGCCCGCGCAGCATCTCCCAGATCAGCTCGAACGACTGCTGCAACGCGCCCGGCTTCGTCACGCTGATCATCGGCCGCAAAATCAACGGCAGCGCCACAAGGAAAGCGATGACCAGAATCTCCATCGCCATGAAATTCGTCCAGGGCTTGTCCCGGTGCGCGGCCGATTGCCCAAATGCGTCCAGAATCGCGTTGGCCGGACCAGCCAGGTATTGATTCAGCAGCGCGGTGAACCACAGTTCATGCATAGAAGTGTTCGCGAATAACCTCGATGGAGATGGCGGCGATCGCCACGAGCAGACCTGTAACGAGCGCAGGCAGCGGCAGCCGGTAATTTTCAATGATAACAAACAAAACGTAGCCGATCACGGCCAGCCGCAGCGTCCCGCCCAGTGCCGCCCCGACCCCCGGTTTCTCAGTGCCCAGCGCCGTCACCAGCGCCTTCAGGAACCAAAAGCTTGCCGCCGACGCCAGCGCCCCCGCGCAAAACGCCATCGCGTAGATCTTCCCCCCATACGCCCACCATGCCCCCGCGCCAAACAGCGCCAGCCCCACCTTCCAGCGCACCACGTTCGCCAGGAACTTCTTCGTGTCGATCAACGGTTCTTCCCGATCTTCTCGATGCGTGTTGCCTGTCGCATCACCTCATACAATCCCGCTGCGAATCCCACCATCAACCCCACAATCGACCAATACCCCGTCCCCATCGACTTGTCCGCGTGCCCGCCAATCCAGTGTCCCGCAAACATCGCCGCTGGAATCACCATCGCGAGCCCCATGTATGCGCCGGCCTTCGCGTATATCGTGTTTGGCTTCTTGTCGCTCACGGACCCGCTTTCTTCAACGTGTGCGGCACATGGCAGTTCGCGCACAACACCTTTGCCGTCACCTTCGCCGGAGCCTGCTTGCAGGCCGCGGGACGCGCGTCATGACACCGCTCGCACTGAGCCTGCGTCGAGGCTGGCGTCCGCGGTGCGTGATTGCCATGGCACCGTACACACGTCGCCGTCCCGCGCGCGTTGGTTGCCAGCACGCCAAAGTGCTTGCTCTCCTTGTAAGCCGCCAGTTGCGCTGTGTGGCACGCCCCGCACAAAGCTGGTGTTTCTCGTGGTCCCGCCACTTTGTCTGGCGGCTTGCCTCCCTGCGTCTCGCGATGACCTGCGCTCGTCCCATGGCATGCATCGCAGCTTACGCTCTTCGCCTTGTGCGGATGCGAATTGAAATCTTCGCTGGGTCCGGTATGGCACGGCGCGCATAGTTCCTGAATGTTCTGCGGCCACGCGCAGGCCGTCGCCATCGCGGCTAGCAACAACACTCTCACGCCGTAACCTTCACCTTCAGCTTCCGCACTTCGGCCACGTTCGCTGCCCCGGCCAACCCCATCGCCAGTTTAAACTCCGCCCCCAACATCCACAACACACGCTCCACGCCCGCCTGTCCGAACGCGCCCAATCCCCACAGCGGCGCGCGGCCCGCCATTACGGCATCGGCTCCGAGCGCAATTGCCTTGACAATGTCGATGCCGCGCCGGATACCGCCGTCCATCAATACCGGGACACGCCCGCCCACCGCTTGCACAATCTCCGGCAGCACACTCAAGGTCGCCGGCGCTCCATCCAACTGACGTCCGCCGTGATTGGACACGACAATCGCCTGCGCCCCGCTGTTGACGGCCAGCACCGCATCGTCCGGCGACAAGATTCCCTTCA
>DASRHX010000957.1:0-3515 GCA_035650295.1 Bryobacteraceae bacterium
CCGCCAACTCATACCCCGGCACCGCCTCCGCCCCGCGTATCTCCACCACTCCCATCACCCTTGCCGTAGTGGGCGGGTTCTCCACCGCCCATTCAAGCGCCCCAATCATCTGCGCTTGTGTCACCAGCCCCAACCTTCGCGCTCCCTCGCGCCACGCAGGCACATGCTCGGCGATCGCATACAAAGGCCGCAACGCATGTGGCCACAGATGCCCCGGACCCAGCACGTACCACGGACGCAGAATCGTGTGCGCCATCCCCGATGTCTCCAGCGCCCGCTCGCACTCCATCCGCACCGCGATGTAGGACTGCATGATCGGCGCCGGATGCGCCACGCTCACATACACGAAGTGCCGCACTCCCGCCGCACGCGCCGCTGCAATCGAAGCGAGCGCCAGCGGCAAGTCCACCGCGCGAAACTGCGCGCCCTTCCACGGGGCAGGGCGGGGAACTCCCACCAGGTGCACCACCGTCTCCACGCCCGCCAACTCATACCCCGGCACCGCCTCGGCCCCGCGCGGCACCTTCCCTTCCGATCCCCTCCTCGCCATCACGCGCACACTCCGCCCCTTCGCCACCAGGCGCTCCACCAGCGGCCTTCCCAGATAACCGGTTCCGCCGGTCACGAATACCATCCCTTTCATCTACGGCACATTACGTCCAGCGGATTCATCCAGCGGATCCAGCGGATTCACCTTGCCCTTTCCACGATCTCGTATAAACTATCCGCTACGCCATGTGGCCCCATAACTACACTCCGCTCGCGGACAGCCTCGCTGTCTCCTCGCTCGTTGCCGCGCTTCCCATCTTCGTCCTGCTTCTCCTGATTGGCATTCTCCGCAAGCCCGCCTGGATGGCCGCTCTCTCCGGCCTTGCCGCCGCGCTCGTGGTGGCCCTCGCCGTCTACGGCATGCCCGCGGGCACCGCATTCGCCGCCGTCGGCTATGGCGCTTCGTTCGGTCTTTTCCCCATCGGCTGGATTGTCTACTGGGCCATCGTCCTCTACCGCATCACCGTCGAGACCGGCAATTTCGAAATCATCAAAGACTCCATCGGCGGCCTCACCGAAGATCGCCGCCTCCAGGCCATGTTGATCGCCTTCGCCCTCGGCGCGTTCATTGAAGGGGCGGCTGGATTCGGCACGCCTGTCGCCGTCGCCGCGGCCATGCTCACCGGCCTCGGCTTTTCTCCGTTCTACGCCGCCGGCATCTGCCTGCTGGCCAACACCGCACCGGTCGCCTTTGGCTCCATCGGGATCCCTGTCGTCACTCTCGCCGGCATCACGGGCCTGCCGATGAACGAACTCAGCGCCTGGGTCGGCCGCATCTGCGCCCCCGTCTCTGTCTTCGTGCCCGCCTACCTCGTGCTCGTCATGGGTGGAGCGCGCGCACTCTCTGGAGTCTGGCCCGCTGCCGCCGCCTGTGGCATTGCATTCGCAGGCATGCAATTCTACGTATCGAACTACATCGGCCCGCAACTCACCGACATCCTTGCCGCGCTTGCCGCCATTGTCACCATGGTGGTCTTGTTGAAGATCTGGAAGCCCAAGGATACTTTCCACCTCGCCGACGAAGGCAGCGCCCAACTGAAACCCGTCGCTCACGGCGCCGGCCGCACCATCCTCGCCTGGTCGCCTTACCTCTTCCTCGTCTTCTTCGTCCTCCTCTGGGGGCAAAAACCGGTGCAGGAGATCTTGAACAAAGCCACCACCGCTTTCCCTTGGCCCGGCCTGCACAACGTTGTTCAGCGCATGCCCCCCGTCGTTGCCCAACCCGCCCCCTACGCCGCTATGTACAACTTCAACTTCCTTAGCGCTGCCGGCTCGGCCTGCATGTTCGCCACGATCGCCTCAATGCTTGTCCTGCGCGTCTCCATCGGCAAATACGCCGGCATCCTCGTCGCTGTGGCCAAGCAGCTCTTCCTTTCCATGGTCACCATTGCCAGCGTCCTCGGCCTCGCTTTCCTTATGAACTACTGCGGCGCAACCTCTACGCTCGGCCTCGCCTTCGCCGCCACCGGCGTGCTGTTCCCCTTCTTCAGCGCCATGCTGGGATGGCTGGGCGTCTTCCTCACTGGTAGCGACACGTCGGCCAACGCCCTATTCGGAAACCTGCAAGTCGTCACCGCCAACCGTCTCGGACTCGACCCCGTCCTCATGGCCGCCGCCAACTCTTCCGGCGGTGTCATGGGCAAGATGATCTCGCTTCAATCCATCGCAGTCGCCGCCGCCGCCACGGCCATGAAACCCGAAGACGAAGCCCGGCTTTTCCGTTTCACGATGAAACACAGCATCTTCCTTGCGAGTGTCCTCGGCGTAATCACCTTCATCTACGCGGCGATGCAGAAGTGATGTAGGTCTGCAAGCCGCTCCAATATCTGCGACCAGCCGGGATACGCAGCGCGTGTGGCTTCGCTGGTGATGCCAGAATGCTGCCTATGAGCGAGGATGGAATCTACCGATGAAGGTTCGAGACCTAATCCGCATGATCGAGGACGACGGTATAACTAAAGGAAAAAGGTGCCTCGGTACATCCTGATCGATTTCGGTCAAGTCGATAGCGACGCGGTCGACAGAATCCGCAACTTCGGCGAAGATCTGTGGGGTAAATTCGAGCAAAACGGACTAGCTAGCCTAAATATTGATGAAGTCGACCGCTGTACCAATCGGCTTTCGGTCGTGGTCAATCGGAGTCGCTATAAGACGCGGGCTCTTTCCGTTATCAAAACAACGCTTGCGCGACATCTTCTGGTTGATGCCGCCGAACTCTCTGAAGAGTCCGGGGAATGAACGGCCACACAGAATTGGCGCACTATACCTGCGTCGACTTGCAAGTCGTGGCTTGAAAACAGACTTGCCCCTCCTTCCCACCCTCCCCCCATCTGTGTTACCGTTCCCCCGAGATGATCGGTCACGCACTCCTCCACTCTGTCTCCTACTCCGGCTCCTGGGGCCAGGCCGCCCTCTCGCTGGAAGCCTTCGTCGACAAAGCCGCCGCGCTCGACTTCGACGGCGTCATGCTCATGGCCAAGCGCCCGCACTTGAGCGTGCTCGATTACGACGCCCCCGCCCGCCGCAAACTCCGCGCGCGCCTGGAGTCGCACAACCTCCACGGCCTCGTCCTCGCCGGATACACTAACTTCACCGCCGATCTCGAACACGCCGAAGTGCCCCACCGCGAAATCCAAATTCAGCACGTCACCGAGCTCGCCCACATCGCACATGACCTCGGCGGCGGCATCGTCCGCATCTTTACCGGCTACGACAACCCCGCCTCCACCTTTGGCGCGCAATGGAACCTCCTCGTCACTGCCCTGCGCGAATGTGCCCGCCGTTGTGCCCACTTCCCCGACGTCACCCTCGGCCTCCAGAACCATCACGACCTCGCCGCCGGCTGGCAGTCCCTGCGCGACCTCATCCACGCCGTCAATGAGCCCAACCTGAAGCCCCTTTTCGATGCCTGGGCCCCCGCCCTCCACGGCGACAACCTCAGCGAAGCCGCCCGCGCCATGGGCTCG
>DASRHX010000958.1:0-11857 GCA_035650295.1 Bryobacteraceae bacterium
CCGGTATCGAATTCGTACGTCGGGCGCGAGCCGGAAAACGCGCTTTGTTCCCCTGGTTCGATCTTGAAAAGCCGATCTGGTGGGAAGCCCCGGTGATGATGGCGCTTGAGCGACCCGACTCCATGGGCTTACTGAACAATCACTATAACCAGTACTCCATGTACGACGGCGAGGCTTGGGGCCGAAAACGCGACACTGCTCGATTTGCTGGGCTTCATGGCTATTCCGACTACTCGCTGCATCTCATGTATCGCTATTGGAACCTGGGTTGGATGGTCCCGCCGAGTGCCGGCGCTGCCAGCGGCGTGCTGCCGAATCCCGTTGGCTACAACCGGATGTACGTGAAGCTAAATAGCGAGTTCACGGTCGAGAAGTGGTACGAGAGCGCCAAGGCAGGTCGCGTGATGGTGTCCAACGGGCCACTGGTTTTCTTCGAGCCGAAACTCCAGCAACGGGGTGGCCGGCTGCGCGGGCGTATCGAGGCGATATCGGGCGACGAACTCGAACGGGTAGAGATTGTCGCCAACGGAAAAGTCATCCAACGCTGGAACCCGCCTGGAAAACAATTCCGCGCGAACCTGGATCTAGACGTGGCGCAATACAGTTGGGTCGCGGCTCGCGCCTACGCGAAGAATGATGCGACGGTGCGGCTGGGTCACACCGACCCATTCCAGTTGACCGGCATTTGGGACCGCCGGGAAGACGCCCGTTACTTCCGCGAGTGGATCGAAGAATTGCAACAGAATCCGAAGACACCGCCGGGGACAAGAGCGGCTGAGCTATATTCGCAGGCCCTCCAGGTATATCGCGAGATGGAGAATGACAAATTGCTTCCTTGAGTCCGTAACGGACATTATCGGTAGCCATGGCTGAATCCTATTTGCACCGACAATCCAGTAAAGGCAGCGATCATCTTTCGGCGAATTTCATGATCGAGGTACTGTTGTAGTGAAAAATCCCCATTCAGAGGTTTTCCCACGGGCGGATACTGCGAGCGGAGCGCGGTGGCATTTTGTAGTGCCTGTTGATCATCTACCCGGTACGAGCGAACAGGGCGCCCGGCCGGGTCAGCAGATTCGCAGGTGACTCCCACGAAGGTTACGGTAATTCCACCATCCCCGTCCAGAATAGGTTTCTCCCGCTGCTTGCGTCCTGGTCGTATTTCCTCGCGAACTCAAGCTTCCCGTCACTCCGGACGCGGAACACCGAGAGCGTAGCCGGCAGCGGGCGCACTTCCTCTTTGTCCCGGACAAGGACCAGCTGCATGTTAGCCACCACCAAGATCCGTCCAGTCGGGTCAATCGCGAAAGTGCGTGGATGTGCCCCGTGAGTATCGGCATTCTGAATGAGCGTCGGTTCACCGGTCTCCTGGTTAATCGAATAGACGGCAATAGAGTTCTCGCCGTCGGCAAGGACGCGCTTGCCGTGGAAGTCAGTCGTGCCGCTACTCCGGTTGCCCAGATATAGGAAACGGCCGCTTGGGTGAACGTGAATCGCGCTAGTCGCCTGGCCACCTAGACGGCTGGGATCTCTTAAGGTCTCCCTAGTGAACACGGGCGAGCCGCTGAGCGTCGACCCGTCGAGCCTTCGATAGACCTGCAGCTTGTTCTGCCGCTCCAGCGTAATGAAGGCAAACGGCCGCGTCGGATGGAACTCGAGGTGGCGCGGCTGGAAGTTGTAGCCACCCCCGGGCGCGATTGAGGTGCGATTGGTCAGCACGCCATCCTTATACCCAAACACCTTCAGCGCGCCAGGGTCCTCGGGCTTCGCCGCCGTCGGAGCATTGCCTCGCGTGACGAGAATGATCATCTGGTTGGATGGATCTATCCGTACCTGATGCGCATAGACGCCAAAATCGAGATCCGTCGCCTGCGGCACAGCGCCGCCAAGTGTGCCGTTCGCAGCGATTCGGTGGACTGTCGCCCCACTCGGCTCGTTATAGGCGACGACAATGTGCTTCCCCGGAATATCAACGGTCAAGAACACCGAACGTGCCGCCAATAAGATAGGCCGGCCATGCGGTTGCAACGCTCCTGTCTTGGGATCGATCCGGAATGCCGTTATGCCGTGATGACCCGCTGTGCCTGCAATGTTATTGCTCCATGTCACGTACAGATACTGACGTGAAGGATGGGGCCAAGCTTCTTGCACATTCTGAGGAACGGTTACCGTTGACTGCTTGACGAGTGCTGCGCTCTCGACGCTGACGCTGTACGTCGCAAGCTCCGGTCCGGTTGCTGCGTATAGCGCGATCTTTGCGTCGGCGCCCGAGACCCGCGGCTGTGCCCAGGCGATCGTCAAGGTGATAGCCAGCAAAGCGTTCACAGGCACACGAATGGCATCTCGCTCCCGATTATAAAGATGCATCGGTATGAGTATATTTCTGAAAGCTCTCCTACGACTGCGCCATTACCACTCCGCGCGGAAGCCCATACGGAAGCTGCGCGCACCCGGTTGGTCCCCCGTCGAGGCACCGTTCACGCCGCCGACGCCGCTGATTACGCCGGCTTGCGTCAAGTTCGTGATCGTCGTGTTCGGGTTGCTCCAATTCGGATGGTTGAAGAAGTTGGTCGCCGTAAGCTCCCACCGTAGCCTAGGGCCGCGATCGGAGAAGTTGAAGTTCTTGATGAAGCCCGTGTGCCACACATTGACGCCGGGTCCCTTGATCACACCCTTGGCGGCCGAGCCGAACTGGCCGGCGCCGGGCGCTGCGAAAGCAGCGAGATCGAACCAGCGACTGACGTTGCGCTGATCGCCGGAAAGGTTGGCGTCACGCAGGTGATTAGGCCGGCGCGTCACTACGGCCGGTGTGCGGCCGGTGGTGAATGCCGTTCCCGTCGGATCGGGTCCCGACCACAAGGGCGTAAGGAACTGGCCTGAGTAGAAGCTATAGATGCCACTGATCTCCCAGCCGCCGACGGCGAGATTCGCCCAGCGGTTGGCATTGCCCATGAACGTCCTACCACGCCCAAAAGGCAACTGATAGACCCAGTTCATGGTGACGCGATGAGTGGGGATGTCTTCCCACACCGCCACTTCGCGCTGCCGGTTGAAGGCGTCTTCCGGCGAAGCTCCGCGATTCAGGTCGCCGATGTCGCGCGCCCAGTTCCAGGAACTTTGCAAGTAGAGACCCTTGGACATCTGGCGTTCCGCCTCGAGAGTCAGACCGTGATACTGATGGCCGGCTCCGTTGGTGAAATAGTTGATGGCCGGGTAATTTGGGAACATGCGTGGCTTGTCGACAAAGAGCCTCGTATCTCCCACGGGCTGATTGATGTCATAAGCCCAGTCGCCCTGGCGCGTGTTCGTTCCGATGTAAGAAGCGCGGAAGCCGGTGTCCCACTGAGTGTGCTCGACCGTGAAGTTCCATTGCATGCTGTAAGGAATCATCAGGTTGGTATTGGCCGCGGCGGGCAGGGTAACGGAAGAGACTCCACCCACACTGCTGGCCGGGAAGACTCTGGGCAGAATAACCGTGGGATTGGCTACCTCGTTGGTGAAGGGCGGCTCGTTCAGCACGAAGGGGATGCCGCCGTGCGTCAACGTGCGCGGCACCACATCGAAGTAAATGCCCACGCCGCCGCGGAACACGGTCTTGTTCCCCCACGGCCGCCACGCAACGCCGAGTCGTGGGGCGAAGTTGTTCCGGTCGCTCCTGATGAGAGTATTGCCGGGCAGGCCGACAGTCTTGGCTTCAACAACCTCGACATATCCGCGCGGCATCAACGGGCTCGCCTTTGACAGGGAGCCGTCCTGCACCACAATCTTGCCGCTCCCGATGTCGAACATGGCGCCAAAGCCATGCTCTTCGGTCCAGACCGGATGGTACTGGTAACGAACTCCGTAGTTGATCGTGAGGCTGGAATTCACCTTGAAATCATCGGCGAAGAAGAAGTCATACTGATTCCGGAGGCGGTCCACGCGCACTGGCGCGAAGGCCCGCGAGGCCGTGGTCGGCAAGCCCAGCAGGAAGTCCGCGTACGGATCGTTGGTGAAGCGGTTGGTGAAGCTCAGGTTTCCGAACAAATTCGCGCTGGCTTGGTAGTCGTCGTACTCCACGCGCGTGACCATGCCGCCAAACTTGAAATTGTGGCGGCCGCGGAACCAACTGAAGTGATCCTGGAATTCCTGAAGGAAATTGCGGAACCCAGGGTCGCGGTAATTCGACTGGGTCAACGACTGGATTCCGTTCTGGAAGCTTACCATCAGCATTCCTTTGATGTCGGGAAGGTCGGGGGCGAGTCCGACGAGACCGAAGTCGCGAGCGAATTCCAGGCCGTTAAGATTCGGCTTAATCGGATTATTGTTCAGCGCCATCCCGTATCGGAACTCATTCAGCATGGTGGCTGAGAAGGTGTGGGTGTGGGCAGCCGTGATTGCCCGATTGGCTCGTCGTTGGTAAAGTTGTCCGATCGTCGGCAAGTTACCTTCAAAAGGACGGTTGTAGCCGACCTGATCGCTGAAGCGCCCGAATACAGAGTCCTTCGACGAGAAGCGGTGGTCGCCGCGGATCGTAATGTTGGTGGACGGATCGCGCGGACGAACGATGTTCTGCCGGTAGTTCTGGCTGACGAGCCGCGTCGGGTCGCCAAAATTCGGTTGTGGATAGAAGCGGTCCTGGAGCTTCACCGCCGTGCTGTTCAATCGCGAAACCGGAATCCGGTTGTCCGCAAAGGGCACGCGGTTGTTGAATGGATCGACGAGCGCAGTCGCCAGCGTGGAGAAATCCCCCTGTCGCCACGGTGCCGGAGGTACCGTCGGATTGATGGACTGCGTCACGGCGCTGCCGCGCGAGGTTTCGTATCCGAAAAAGAAGAACGACTTGTCCTTTCCGTTGTAGATTTTCGGAATGTACACCGGGCCGCTTACCGAAGCGCCGGGGCCGTGCGAGATGCCAGTGCCGCGGGCGAGTGCGAACGGGTTGCGGGCGCGGAACCACGGCGTCGTGTAGTAGTCGTAGGCGCTGCCGTGGAGGGTGTTGGAACCGGACTTCGAGATGCTCGTGACCTGTCCGATCGTTCCAAACTCAGCGGTGTTATTGGAGACATCGATCTTGAGTTCCTGGATCCATTCGATGTAATTCGCAAGCGGCCCGATTTGGGTTTCATCGACGCCGTCGCTCATCGTCGTGCCGTCGATTGCCCAGTGCGATTGGTTGCCGCGGCTTCCGGCGAACCGGATGGTGGAGGAACCGCCGCCGGCTTGCAGCACGGCAGGCGACAGCGATAGGAACGCCCAAATCGAACGGGTGTTCAGCGGAATCGTCTTCATGAGGTCGGCGGTCTTCGTGTCGGAGATGCGCGCCGTCTCTGTTTCGATGAGCGTTGCGCCGCCTTGCACTTCGACGACGGTTTCCACTGCGCCCACTTCGAGGCGGACATCGACGCGCCGGTAATCGCGCGCGGCCAGAACGATTCCTTGGGCGACGAATTCCTTAAAGCCAGGACCCTTGGCGCTGACTCTGTACTCGCCTTCCTTGAGCTGTGGCAGCGTGTAAACGCCGGCGTCGTTGGAAGGCGCTGTAGTAGCGATGTTGGTGGCGACGTGTGTGGCGCTCACGGTGATATTCGGGATCACCGAACCGGTTGCATCAGTTACTGTGCCGGTGATGGTGGCAAACGTAGTTTGCGCCAGACCGGGAAGCGACGAAAGAAGAAGTGCTCCCACGAACAGAAGCAGTCTTGCCAAAGCAGTCTTGCCATTTGCGTACCCCCTGTCCGGCTAATATACTTGCGTCCGATGCGGAATGCCAGGGTGAAAGCGAAGCGACGTCGAGATGTAGCTCGCGCGGCCAAACGGGACTAGGGACAAAGGCGGCCCAGACCCCGGATTGAAGTATGATCGAGATATTCAAGTGGTACCAAGAAGCTTTGGCCTTGTTCTAATCGCGAGCGCTGCTGTTGCCGCCGAGCCGTTCTCCCAAGGACTTTACCCTGTTCTTGAGCGAGCGGGTTGCCGATCCTGCCATAACGCGGCGGGCGTCGCCTCGGCCACCAGGCTTGAGTTCCCGGAACCTGACGCAGCGGCGGACCGCATTGAGGCGTTCGGGAAATCATTGATCGCTTTTGTGGACCGCAGCCGGCCTGCGCAGTCGCTGCTTCTGCAAAAGCCGACGAATCGTATTCCGCATACCGGCGGACAACGCGTCCCGCCGGGCGGTCCAGAGGAGGTGCTTTTACAGAATTGGGTTGATCGCCTGGCGAAGATGACGGGCGCTGAATTGGCTCAGGCGCAGCAATACAAGAAAGACACCGGAGCCTCCGCAAGATCGAACGGCCCGGTACTCCGGCGGCTTACGAACGCGCAATACAACAATACGGTCCGCGATCTGCTCGGCGAACTGGGCGCGCCGGCAAGCCAGTTCCCGCCCGAGGATTTCGTGAACGGGTACAAGAATCAGTTTCAGGCGCAGAGTCTATCGCCGATGTTGTTCGAGGCCTATAGCACCGCGGCTGAGAAGGTGGCGCGCAACGTGTTCCGTCGCGGCGACGCGGAAAGTTTGATTCCGTGCAAGCCGTCGGTGGCGTGCCGCGCTGAATTCGTGCGGACGTTCGGGTTAAAGGCTCTGCGGCGTCCGTTGGATGCGGGGGAGCGGAAGCGCTACGAGGCCCTTTTCGCAGGCGGTGTTGAGTTTAACAGGGGCGCACAGGCGGTAATTGAAGCGATGCTGCAATCGCCGCATTTCCTCTTTCAACTCGATGAAACCCGCGATCCGGCGCTGAAGCCCTACGCCCGCGCTAGCCGTTTGTCCTACGCGCTGTGGAACACGATGCCGGACGATGCGCTGCTGGCCGCTGCTGCCGCCGGAGAGTTGAATACGCCGAAGGGCGTCGAGAAAGTCGCGCGCCGCATGCTCGCCGACCCGAAGGCGAAGGAGGCGCTGGACGAATTTCTCGCGCAATGGATGCGGTTCGATCGTGTGATCGGCACCGGGCGAGACACGCGCGTCTACCCGAGGTTCAACCGCGAATCCGCAGCATCAATGACGGAAGAGACGCGCCGGTTCATCTCTGATCTGGTTTGGTCCAACCGCGACTTCATGGAAGTGTTCACGGCCAACTATGGATTCGTGAACGCCGAACTCGCGCGTATTTACGAACTCCCGGCGCCGCAAGGCGACTACGAGCGGGCCACATTCCCGGACGCGTCCGAAAGAGCCGGACTTCTGGGCCAAGCTGCGTTCCTGACGTTGACATCGACACCAAACGACACTTCACCGACCTCGCGCGGGTTGTTCGTCCGGGAGCATTTCCTCTGCCAGCACATAGCCGATCCGCCGCCGGGCGTGAGCACGGTTCTGCCGCCTCTCGATGAAGCGAAGCCCCAAACGAACCGGCAGCGGCTGGCGGTGCATACGACGGACCAGACTTGCGCCAGCTGTCACAACCTGATCGATCCCATCGGATTTGGTTTGGAGAAGTTCGATGCGATCGGCGGGCGGCGAGAGAAAGCAAAGCTGCTATTTTATCCACTGGACCGTAAGAGCAAGGAACCGCCCAGGAAGATCGAACTGGATCTCGATACTTCGGGATGGGTGGCGGGAATTGCCGACTCGAAGTTTTCATCGCCACGCGAGTTGGGCGCGATTCTGGCGCGGACGCCGCAGTGCCAGGAATGCATCGTCAAGCAGGTTTTCCGCTATGTGTCGGGGCGGTTGGAGACGCTGGCGGATCGCCCGCTGATCCGGAAAGCTTACGAGGATTTTCGCGCCTCGAAGTTCCGCTTTCAGGAGATGTTGGTGTCGCTGATGGTTGCGCGCGAGTTTCCGGACGGCGGGGCGGTCAACGTTTCACAGAGAGAACCGGTGCCATGACACGGCGACTCCTCGTTTTGGGCGTGGTCTGCGGTCTTGCGGCCGCGGCCGGGGACCGGGACATCGCGATCTGGATCGTACGTCAGGGCGGCCAGGTCATGACCAACGGCGGCTCGCCGATCAATAATCTGGACGACCTTCCAACGGGCGATTTCACAGTGACCGGGGTCGATCTCTACGGAACCCCAGCGGTTCCGAAGGACATGGAGCGCATTGGGGCGTTGAGCCAGCTTCGCGAGCTATATCTCAACTCGAAGTCGTATAGCCCGTCGAGCGACAAGAAGGGGGAGTACGCCGACGACTCGTTCAAGTATTTCGCGGGTTTGACAAAGCTTGAAAAGCTTCACGTCAGCATGCATTTCCTTCCAAGCATAGATATCTCGGACGCCGGCTGGGCGCACATGAAGGTGCACACGCAGCTTAAAGAATTGCGGATCGCTCTAACGAAAATCACCAAGCCCGAGGTTCTGGCTCCGTTCGTGAATCTGCATTCACTCGACTTGTCCCAAGCCTACATCACCGATAATACGCTCACCGCGTTGCAGGGGATGACGAAATTGAAGCGGCTCAATTTGGCGGGCACGATCGTTACCGAAGCCGGCATCCAGAACGTCCGGACGTTGACCGCAGTGGAAGAATTGGATCTGACCGGCATCAAGCTGACCGACCAGGGATTGCAGTATCTCAAGGACATGAAAGGCCTGCGAAAACTAAGCCTCCAAGGCGCCGATATCACTGATGAGGGAGTTCAGGTTCTTCTCGGCTTTCCCAATCTAACTGAGTTGAATCTGTATCGAACCAGAATTACGAATGCGGGTCTGAATAGTTTGCATAAGCTGCCGCGACTGTCAATGATGGATCTTCGATATACCAACGTCACGCGCTCGGGCGTAAACGCGCTGATGTCGAGCCTGCCCAATTGCAGGGTTCATTTTGTGGATCCCGCGCCTGCACCGGCGGGAGCGAAGGGCCCAGCGAAGCCGGCAGGTGCGGATGACAAGGCGATCGCGGCGTGGATCAGGGGTATGGGCGGCCAGGCGCGCCTATCGGGAGGCCGCATCGAGTCAGCCAGCCTGGCCTCGACCGCTGTGACGGATGCGCAGATCCGGTTCCTGGTTAGGCTCGGCTCGCTCAAGCGGCTGAATCTCGATGCGGCTGAGATCAGCGATGTTGCGATGGAATCCATCGGCACGCTGAAGGGTCTGGAGGAATTGAACCTCACGGCGACGGGCATTTCCGACCGCGGCCTCTTGCACATTGCGGGGCTACAGCGAATGAAACGGCTGAGTCTGGGTTACACGCGGGTCCAGGGCGATGGGTTGGCGCATCTGGAGAGCCTCGGGGCGCTGACGGAATTGGACCTGCGAGGGACGGCTGTGGACAATCCGGCTGCCGTACACCTGGCAAAGCTCAGTTTGCTCCACCGCCTGATGCTTGCTGACACCGACGTTTCCGACGAAGGCCTCCGCCATCTCACTCAGTTAAAGAATCTTCGGGTTCTCAGCTTAAAGGGAACCGATACCGGCGATTCGGGCATAACCCACCTTGCCTCGATGCTTTCGCTGCGTGAGTTGTCCCTGAGTTATTGCCGCTTCACGGATAAGGGACTTGCGCAGCTCAAGGCTCTACCGGCTCTCGAGCGGCTCGAACTCACGAGCACGCGCGCGACCGATACAGGCCTGACATTTCTGGCCGAGCTGAAGACGCTGGTTGCCCTGAAGCTCGACTACACAAAGGCATCCGACAAGACAGTGGAATTGCTCCGTACGCTGCCAAACCTGCGGATCCTGAGTCTGGATCACACAGAAGTCACCGACAAAGGGGTAGGCGCGTTGGAATCGATGTCGGCGCTCGAGTCACTCGACCTGTATCACACGCAGGTTTCCGCAGACGGCCTGAAACAATTAAGAGCGTCGAAGCCGGCGTGCAAAATAACGTGGGAGTTGGGATCGGCCGGGCGGCGAGGGATTTGATCGATGCGCATATGGCTCGCAATCGCCGTTCCCGGACTGCTTTTCGCCGCCGGGCTGGAGTGGGTCGCAACACTCGGAGGCCACACGCAGCAGGACCGCACGGGACAGATCACGGCCGTGAGTCTTCGCGCCAGTTGGGTCAGCGATGGAGACCTTTTGGACCTCGCGCGGATGCCGCAATTGCAGCGCCTGGACCTATCCCGCACTCGGATCACCGACCAGGGTCTCTCGTACCTTAAGAAGATTTCGACACTGCGGGAGGTCAACCTGTCGTATGCGGAGAAGATTGGCGATCCCGCGCATGCCATCGTCAAAGAGTGGAAGCAACTGGTGCGGCTCAACCTGCGCGGAACAGTGATCGCCGACGAGACCGCCGCGGCAGCTGCGACCCTTCCGAATCTTGAAATTCTGGACATCGCGGACACCATTGTCGGAGACCCCGGAATAGAAGCGCTCTCGGGTGCGCCGAGGCTGAAGGAACTGTCGATGGGCAGCATTCGCATGAGCGAAGTCGGGTATCAGTCGCTCCGGCAGTTCACCGGCCTTCGACTGCTTGACTTGAGCGGTAACCGGCCGCTCTCTACCCCCAGACTTAGCGCTCGAGCGGTGGAGGCGATTGCTTCGTTGAAGCAGTTGCGCGTGCTAAAGCTGGGGCACCTTCGGTTTCCAGCCAAGAGTGTACCCGTCCTAAAGTCACTTGAGAACCTCGAGCGCCTGGAGTTGGAGTTTTGTCCGGAAATCAATGACGACGCCCTTCCGCATCTCGCGTCGTGGAAGAGCCTTCGCTGGGTGGATCTCCACGGCACGAAGACGACCGAGAAGGGAATCGCGGCGCTGCGGGAACAACGGCCCGATTGTAAGATTCTCTGGGAATGAACCGGAACCTGCCTAGACGGTAATCCCGCTCAGCTTCCGGTTCGTCGTCGCGAACGTTCCAAAGCCAAGCTGCATAACATCGTCAGTCAACGCGAGGTACAGCTCGGCGACAGTGCCCTGCATTCGGCTGTGCAACCCAGTCTTCAACTTGCCCGCATGACCCGCAAGGATAATCGGGCAATTGGTGTTCTTGTGCGGATTGGCTTCCGCGTGCTCGTGGACGAACAACAGCAACGAGTGGTCGAGAATGTTGCCGTCTCCTTCAGGAATCGACTTCAACTTCGCTAAAAGGTAAGCGAACTCTTCCACATGCCACCGGCAGATGTCGCGAAGGATCCGCTGGCCGGCAGCGCCATCGGCTCCCGGTGCAAGACCATCGCGGTGCGTGTAGTCGTGGTGGCGCGCTGCGGTGTAGCCGAGCCACGGAAACCGCGCGATCCCCTGGCACTTGGTCAGCATGTACGAAGCGACTCTGGTTTGCCGCGTGGCGAACGCGTAGGCGAGCAGATCGCTTTGAATTTTGGCGACGCGCGGCCAGTCGCGCATGTCCCCATCGAAGTCGGGCGGCGCCACGCGTAGCTGGTAACGCTGCGGAAGGTCGGAAATGGCGCGTTCGAGCTCGCGCACGCCCGTGAGATGCTCCTCAACGCGCAACGAGTCTTCCTTAGGGAGCTTCTTCTGAAGAATTGCGGCCTCTTCGCGCACAGTGTCGAGAATGCTCCGCTTGCGTTTGGCCCAGCCTTCTTCGTGAACGCCAAAAAGGCGATTGAACATCTTGTGCGGAATCTCTTCGCATGGCAGAGGGCGGTCGGCGGCCGCCCAAGTCATGTTTCGCTGCATCGATGAGCCAAAGGACTCCTGCGACACGCCGATCTGGAGCGAGCGAAACCGCGATTCGTTCCCGATCTTGCCGGCTACAAGGTAGTCCAGCGAAGGCCCGCCCGCGCCGCGCCCGCTGAACGGCATACACGTAAGAATGCCGCTGGTGGAATGAGGGTGCGTGCCGCCACGTCCTGCCGCATTGTCCAGGCCGGTGATGACATGGACATCGTTTCGAAGCCGTGCCAGCGGGGTGAGACAGGGGCTCAACTGGAAGTCCGGGCCAGTCTCGGTGGGAATCCAGTAGCGCTCAGGAATGCCGTTGCCGTTGTACCAGAATACGAACCGACTCTCGATCGGTGTTACCAGCCTGCCT
>DASRHX010000959.1:0-3320 GCA_035650295.1 Bryobacteraceae bacterium
GGGCTCGCGGAAGCAGGCTGCGGCTCAATCTCCGGCGCCTCGACGTGTGCGCTGTGTTCCGCCGTCCCCGGCTCGGTTGGAGTCGAAACAGGCAAGCCCACATCCGGCCCGACCGTGCCTGGCTCACTCGTTTCAACAGAAACGTTGGTCGCCTCGATCGGTTCAGCTTGTGGAGCGGCGGCAGCCGGCGTCTTTTCTGGTTTCGGCGGCTTGGGCACAGGCTTCTTCGCCGTTTCGAGCGTGCCGTTGGCAAACTCGATCACATGCCCCTGGTGGATCAGCCAATGCAAATCTGCGATCACAGCCGTCTGTTCCGGCGTTGGTTCCAGCTGTTCGGCTGGCGTCGCAGAAGCTTCGGCCGGGGTCGGAGCCGGAGCCAGAGCCGCAAGCAAATCCCGCCGGTTGATCTTCGAACGCGCGTTAATGTACTCAACGATCTTGCGCACGCCTTCGGACACTGGCGTCGCTTCCATGTCCAGAAAATGCGGACGCGCCACCGCGACGTGCGTGATCGTCTTCCCGACTTTGAAGAACTGGAGCCCGCGCGCCGCGAATTGCTGGCTGAGCACGGTAGCGATCTGCAGCGGAAATCTGCGCTGGTCCTCCCACCCAAGCCGCGCCAACCGCGCAAGGTCTTGTGAGCGAACCCCCCGAGACGCCGTTCCCGTGAGCCGCGTCGTCTCGACTTGCTTCACGATATTCGGCAGGTGCGTTTCTCGGAAATGCTTCTCTACCTCTTCACGGCTGCCCAGGCGCAATGGCTCCGGAAGATTCAGGCACACGTATTCGGTCTTCCAGCTTTGTTCCTCGACCCACTTCTTCACCGTCTCTTCGTCCTTCACGATCTTCACGCGCGACTTGAACACATCGAACGGCATGCGCGAGAAACGCTCCGCGTGCAGCTTGCGCAGCCGCACCTGGTAATCGTGGTAATTCGGCGGCCCCAGAACGGTCCCGCTCATGCCGCATTGCGCCACAAACGTATACGTGCCCTTGGGTGGATCGATCTTCGTTTTATCCGCCTGATAGAACGTGTCGAAATGCTTTTCAAGAATCCAACGCACCGCCTCGTCTTCCGAGAGCCAGACCGTATCGTCCAGCGCGCACACGAACAGCGGTTGGGCAATCGTCCCATCGGGCTTTTTCTTCGCTGTCAACGTCACTGAATATCGCTCCGGCTTTTGCAAAATCATCTGCGCGATCTCAAACAGCGGATAAGCGCGCCCTGTCATCTTGATCTGCCGCGCAAGCGAATCGACGCCTTTGTCATCCGGAACGAAAGCCGCCTGCACTTCCGGCAATGGCGCCGGTGGCGGGGCCGGCCTGTGTTCTTCTCTGCGCGGACCTTGGCCACGGTCCCGACGGTCACCGCGTGGTGGCCGCGGGCCTCTGGCCTCAGCCGAGCCCGGCGGTCGCTGGCCATCACGGCCACGTGGCCGATCGTCCCGCCGCTGCGGACGTGGCCCACCCGGACCGCGATCCCGCCGCCGCTCACGCCGTTCGCCCGTGTCGCGACCCTCGCTTGGCCCTCCATAATCCGCATAACGCGTCTCCTGCGCGGGCTTCTGTGCCCACGCGGGCAGAAAATGCAGTTCCAAATCAAAATCCTGGTCTGACGACTTACTCATGTCACATGCTGGTCCTCCACTGCGAGGGTGGATCGCCCGCCTACTATTTGCCTAAGCATGAATCGCCCGCCGCCGGATTGCAAGCGCAGCATCTACCCCGGCGCGCGTGAAAGTGACGCCAGATGCGTGATCCTTTTGCTCACAGTCCTGCTTCCAGCGCGATTTGGCCCAAAAATGTGGTGGCAGCCCGTATGCTACAACCCAAAGCGAGCTGTTGTATGAAGCTTCCTTCTCGTGGTTTTACGCTGATCGAACTGATGGTGGTTATCGTTATCATCGCCGTGCTGGCCGGCATCGTTTTGCCCTTGTTAGCCAAGGCGAAACAGAGGGCGATGCAGATCAAAATGCGATCCGAAGCAGCGGCTGCCGCGGTGCCGCGGCAGGAACTAAAGGCGCCGCAGCAGGAAGGAAGGCCGTCGCAGCCCGATGCACCGCGAAGACCACCCGCCACCCTCAAAAGCTTCGTGGCAACAGTATCCCTCAAACCGGAGCTCAGCGTCGGAACCGCAACGCCTGAATCCATCTACACCGCGCAACTGAAGGCGAAACTCCAGGCATTTAACCCCGCCGGCGGCATATGTGAATTACTCTTACCCCTCCCCCCGCAGATCATTTCGCTTGCCGACCTCGAAGTGACCATCAATTCGCAGCCGAGCGAATCCATCGAAGTCCGCGGAGACAAGCTCGTCTGGTTCGGCACGCTACCGGCGGAACCCGCGTCGATGACTGTTACGTATTCGGCCGTCGGCAAGGGAATTTACCATCTGCAAACGCCTGCGGGCAGCGTGCTGGATACATTCCGGCTCGACCTGACCGCCGTCGGTTCGGACGTGCGCATGCTCGAACTATCATTGCAGCCCACACGACATGTGCGCAGCAGCGGCCAAACAGTCTACACCTGGGAATACCGGCGCCTCCTCTTTGGACGCCCCATCGCCCTGGACGTGCTCGGCATCGCGCCCATCGATCGTCTCGGCGAATTGAGCTGGCTCGGGCCAAGCAGCATTGTTGTTTTCGGGTTGGTGCTCGGGTTGGTCGCGCACGCGTTCTGGAATTTCGACCGTTGGATGCTCCTGCTCGTCATGGGCACCTTCGCAGGCGCTTATCCCTTGATGTATTTCGCGCAGGAATTCATCCCGCTCAGCGCCGCTATGTTCGCCTCGTCCGCGCTGGTCCTGCTGGTGATCGGAATCCGTGCCATGACGATTATGCGAATGCGCCTCGCTGTGCTTGGAATCATACTGCCTGCAATAGCCATCCTTGCAATGACCCTCGTCGCCGCCATCCAACCGCGGATGCAAGGCATCCTTATCACTATCACTGGCATTGCCGTGTTCGTTCTCGCCATGCTCCTGATCCCGCGCTTCAAACGTGATCAACCCGCTCCCGCCCTCCAGCCCTCCCCCGCTTAGCTTGCGAAACAATTTCCCATCCCCGCTGTTTAACCAGCGATATGAAGGTAATTCTTTTCGTGTCGGGGATGGTTCTGTCGGCTGTGTTGGCGCTGGCAGAAGAGACTTACACCAGCGTCGATCAGGACAGCGGCGGCAAACGCGGCGAAACGTTTCCGCCCGGGTTGATCAAGTTCGAGGATGCGGACCTAAGCGAGGTATTGAACACATACCGCGATCTATCGCAACGCACCATCGTCCGATCAACCACGTTGCCTGCCGTCAAAGTAAGCATCCACTC
>DASRHX010000960.1:0-3702 GCA_035650295.1 Bryobacteraceae bacterium
CACCGGCCGCCCTTACTTCGTGATGGAACTGGTACGCGGCATTCGCATCACCGACTATTGCGACCAGAACAAGCTTCCGATGCGCGAGCGGCTCGACCTGTTCGTTCAGGTTTGCCACGCCGTTCAGCACGCCCATCAGAAAGGCATCATCCATCGGGACCTCAAGCCTTCAAACATTCTCGTGACGCTCCACGATGGAGTGCCTGTCCCAAAAGTGATCGACTTCGGTATCGCCAAAGCCACCGAAGGGCGGTTGACCAATCTCACGGTTTACACCGAACTGCACCAATTCATCGGCACGCCCGCGTACATGAGCCCCGAGCAGGCGGAGATGAGCGGGTTGGACGTCGATACGCGCAGCGACATCTACAGCCTTGGCGTGCTGCTCTATGAATTACTCACCGGCCAAACACCGCTGGACTCAGATCAATTGCTGCGCTCCGGCCTTGATGAACTGCGCCGCAAAATCCGCGAAGACGAACCCAAGCGGCCTTCCACGCGCCTGAGCACTATGGGCATGGCCGAGGCCGTGACTGTCGCCAAATCTCACGGCGCGCAAATTCCAGCGCTGGTGAAGATCGTTCGTGGTGATCTCGATTGGATCGTCATGAAATGCCTCGAGAAAGACCGAACTCGCCGATACGAGACGGCCAATGGCCTGGCGATGGATATCCAACGCCACTTGCGCAACGAGCCCATCATCGCCCGTCCGCCAAGCACGGCATATCGCTTCCAAAAACTGGTTCGCCGCAACAAGCTCGCGTTTACCGCCGTCACGGGCGTAGTGCTGGCGCTTGTCGTCGGGTTTGCCGTTGCCACCATCGGACTCGTGCGCGAGCGTGCCGCCCGCGTGCGCGCCGTGAACGCCGAACGCGAACAAAGCCGTTTGCGCGAAGAGGCCCAACGGGCGCAACAGGCGGAGGCACGGCTGCGCGCAGTCGCTGACGAAGAACGCCGCCGCACCGAAGCAGGGCTGTATGTCGCCGACATGAACCTGGTGAACCAGGCACTTGGCCAGGGGAATATTGGCCGGGCGCGCCAGTTGCTCGCCGCCCATCGCAATCATCAGCCGGACCTTCGCGGATTTGACTGGCGCTATCTATGGACGAAGAGCCGCGGTCAACACATACGCGAGTTTGCCGGCCACGCCGCTCCCTTGAACGAAATTGCATGGTCCCGGGACGGCAGGTTGCTGGCCAGCCGCAGCGTCGATAGTGTTCTGAAAGTTTGGGACGTCGCGAGCGGCAAAGAATTGGCAACTTTGGAGGGCATAACGTTGCTGGCTGACTTTATGCCTGACGACCGCCGCCTGCTCATGAGCAATGAAGACGGCATCTACACTTATGATTTCACCTCTCGGCAGTCGCAGTTGGTCGCAAAAAACGCTGGCCTTGCATTAAGACTTCTCACTGACGGCCAGACCGTGGCAAGCACACATGAAGATTTCACCCTTAAACTATGGGACCTGACAACTGGCCGCGAAAAATTGGAACTGCCGGGCACCGGCGGCTTCCACATGCGCGACCCAGACCAGCAAGGGCTGGCAGTCGCCATCAGCCCCGACGGTGCCTACGCCGCTGTCCTTCACCGTTTGGGCGGTTTATATGTGGACAACATCGAGCTTTGGGACGTCCAGCAACGGCAGTTGCGCGCCAGGCTGCCTGAAAATCGCGAGCTGCGTTGGATCAAATTTTCCGATGATGGTAATATGCTGGTCGCGTGCGGTTCCCGCGGAATCGTGACACTCTGGAATGTCACCTCCAACGCGGGACCGCGCGTTTTGCACCCGCACGATGTGACCATCCGGGCCGTCGCTTTTTCTCGTGACGGCCGATCGCTCGCAACGGGCAGCTCGGACCAAAGCATCAAAGTTTTGGAGTTGGCGACTGGCAACAAACTATTAACATTTCGCGGACACGAGAATTCAGTTTGCCCCGTGGTGTTTTCGCCTGATAACACGCGGCTGGCCAGTGGCAGTGCCGATCAAACGGTTAAAATTTGGGATATCAGACCGCCCGAACCTCAATTGATTGGCGCGCGCGAGGGCGAGGGCATCGCATCATTGTGGTCATACTTTTCGCCCGATGGTTCGCTCATGGCAGCGCATTCTCGTACAAATGCCATGCGAGTTTGGGAGACCGCCACCCAGCGAGAGCGCCTGGTCTTTGATGTTCCCCGAAACCGCACCGCGCCTCTCGGCTTCACTCCAGACAATAAATCCTTGCTCGTGTTCAAGGCCCATCCGTGGCAGGTGGAAATTTACAACATAGCGGGGCGCAACATGGACCGAGCTGTGCCGATCGAAGATCCATCATTAGGCAACTACGTTCCAGGATTGGCTGCGGCCCTAATGCAAGGCCTGCTCGCGGCATCCAGCGTCGATGCCATCCATCTTTGGGATTTGTTCACCGGGCGCAAGCTCCTGAAGCTGCAAACCTCCAACACCGTGAGAATGCTCGTATTTTCACCGGACCAAAAGACTCTCATCGGCTGGACACGCAAGGACTCACTCGGTGAGGAGTCCCCACGGACGTTGCATTTTTGGGAGGCGCGTTCTCTGCGGCTCGTCAACTCGATGCCTGTCCGTTTCGGTGGCAGTCCGAACGAGATTGCATTTTCCGCCGACGGCAAACTGATGGCGACGAGCGGTTCTTACCGCAAAACAGTCGACCTTTGGGACGTGGCGACCGGCCAGCATATCACCGCGCTCACAGGACACCGTCAGGGAACTTATGGCGTTTCCTTTTCTCCCGACGGCAAGATCTTGGCCAGCGGCTCCAGTGATGGCACGGTCAAATTGTGGAACATCCCCCTTCGTCAGGAGGTGGCCACCCTGCAATTCAACGAGGACGAGTTGCCCGACGTCGACATCCGCGTCAGTGCCGTGCGATTTTCACCGGATGGAAACACCCTCGTCGCCATCTCCAACGCCGGCGTGCTGAAATACTTTCGCGCCGTCAGTTGGGCGGAGATCGAACGCCCGTAAAAGTAAAAGAGTCGATCACTGTTTGTGGTTCACTGCCTTAAAATTCTCCGCTTCGTCGGTGCTGCCGGTGCCTTTGTATTTGGCGGCTTGAGGGTAAGGGAATAACGGGCGGGTGCGGGTGACTTTGCCACTTGAGTCGCGGCGTTCGGCAATGAGCTTATCGGGAGCCTGGCCTTGTTCGACCCAACGGATAAGCGCCTCGAAGACTTCCGTGGGTGTGGCGCCGGGGCCGCGGAAGCCGTGATCGACCCCAGGCGGGAGGAACAATCGCGCAAAGCGCGCCGTCTTCTTCTCGCCGCCCATGAGTTGCTGGACACGCTTGTAGTATTCAATCGTGCCCGCCGCCGGGATCAGTTGGTCCGTCAGGCCGTGGTAGATGATGATCTTGCCACCGCGCTCGCGGAAGCGCGTCAGGTCCGGATCGTCTGTTCCGATGACGGAGCCGTATTGCTCCACGGATTGTTTCCAGAGCAGTTCAAAGCCATTTGGCGTTAATGTGGTCCAGTCCCATTTCGGATCCTGGAGCAGGAAGTATTGGAACCATTCCAGCGGAATGCTGAAGGGCCTTCCCGTCAGTGGCGACCCGCGGGTGCCCGCAAGCGCGGACAGGTCCGCGCCGCGCTCCATCCCATGCCAAAGCAGCGAGCCGTCCTGGCCGCGCGGGCCTTCCCAGATCTTTCGCACCACGTCGGCATCGGGTTCCGTAAAGGTGTCGT
>DASRHX010000961.1:0-9016 GCA_035650295.1 Bryobacteraceae bacterium
CGAAGAAGTTGAGGAGATTGAAGTCGGCCGGGACACAGTCCGGCGACGTATAGAACGGAATGGCGGCCCATTGTTCGTCATGAATTGCGTTTGGCCCCGGTCCTATCCTTGCGTAAAAGGGGGCGTTCGGCGGAGGGAATGTCGTGTGT
The DNA here is from genome assembly GCA_035650295.1 of Bryobacteraceae bacterium. GTDB lineage: Bacteria > Acidobacteriota > Terriglobia > Bryobacterales > Bryobacteraceae > JAFLBB01. Next base: position 150 of record DASRHX010000961.1, read on the forward strand.
ACCCCCGGATACGCCGGGAGTGCGGCAAGCGACAAGACGGCGATCCTCAGGCCGAGCTTGCGCCATATTGAAAGCTCGGATTTGTGGTTGGCTGAAAGCATAGTTCCTCCTTAATTTCATGGTCAATTTCCGAATCGCAAGTGCGGTCGGAGCGATTGACCATGTGAGTGACTATGCGGGCGCTATCAGCCGCGTTCAATGATCCAAGGGTGACTTATGGCTGACTTGTCTCGATCCGCCCAGGAGTCTGTCTTGCCGGATCTTAGCGTCTTGGCTGACCCGCCGTGATAGACTTTGCGGGGACGAACGTGAAGGAACCTGCGGGCGGTCATGCTCCAGTTCGCCGGATCCTGCGGTTCGGCGTATTCGAACTCGAGCCGTGCTCGGGCGAACTGCGTAAGCACGGGAACCGTATCCGAGTTCCCGATCAGTCGCTCCAGGTTCTCGTATCACTCCTGGCGCGGCCAGGCGAAATAGTCACTCGCGAAGAACTGAGGTCTGTTCTCTGGCCGGACGGCACGACCGTCGATTTTGACACCGGTTTGAACGCTGCTGTGAAGAAACTACGCGGTGCCCTGGGCGATTCGGGCGCTTTGCCTCGCTACATCGAAACGATCCCTCGTCGAGGCTATCGACTGATGGTATCCGTGAGTTGTGAGGAAGCCGGACTATCAGAACCTTCGGCGCCGGTGAGCCGGATTTCAGCAACGCGCTGGCCGTGGAATAGATATGGAAAGTTCGCGGCCTTGGTAATTCTTCTCGTGGCGGGGGGAGCGATTGCGTTTCCCACAATAAGACGTTACCGGGTCGGACCCGCTCGTGATCCGTGGGGATTACCATCCAAGAACGCTGAAGCCAACGGCTATTTCTCCAAAGCCCAACTCTTCACCGGTGCCGGCCTCGAAGATCTTGGGCGGGCCCGGCACATGTACGAACGCGCCCTGCAGCTCGATCCTCGTTTCGGCAGAGCGCGCGCCGAATACGGATTCACGCATTTGCTCATGGTGGTTCACGGCTACTCTAATAGTCCGGAGTGGTTCTACAAGGCTGAAGAGGAGATTCACCGCGGCTTGCGCGACGATCCAGGTTTCAGCCACGGCTACGCCGCCCTCGCGGCGCTGTATCTGCATCACGGGCGGAAGGAGCATGCGCCGCGCGAAGCCGAAAGGGCCTTGCGCCTGAATCCACAGGACGTGGACGCCAGGCATTGGCTGGCCACCTATCACTGGTATTCCGGTGACAGCTCCATGGCGCGGAAGTTGGAAATGGAGAATCTCGCTCGCCTCCCCCGATTCTTTCCAGCTCGGATGATCTTGGGTGAGTTGGCGCGGGAGGGCGGTGATTGGCAGACCTCGATTCGCGAACACGAACAGGTGCTCGAGTATGATCCGCAGAATGGCTTTGTCCTGGAGCTCTTAGCACGAGCTTATATGGATGCCGGCCACCTTGATCGGGCACGGCTGACGCTCGCGCGGCAGCGCCCCGATGACCGAAGTAGCTTTCGAACGCGCGCAGTGGAAGCGCTCTTGCTGGCCTTGGAAGGCAGACGGGAGCACGCCTTGCGCACAATGGATGCCGCGACCGTTAGGTATCTGGAGGTGAATCCACTATTCACGTTAACGGGCGTTGAGTTCAATGCAGTAATGGGGCGTGTGCCTGAGGCCATAGATTGGCTGGAGCGGGCGGTTCGCAATGGTGATCATCGAGCGAGTTGGTTCGGTCGCGATCCTGCCCTCCAGAGCATACGAAAAGATGAGCGGTTTCGCCAGATTCTCAACTCGATTGCAACGCGTCGATCGAATTCTGGCTAACTCTAGCGAGCCGCGGCCCATACTCTCGTGGCTCCCCACGCTTTCAAGCAGCGTCCCCCCAAGGAGCGCGAGTGCTAGGTTGCACTTGTTTCCGGATTCCGCGGTAACCTGTTCGGGTACGTCTCGAGCAACTTCATGCAGAACAACAATACACAGCTGGATCCCAGTCCGATTTTGCAGACGGCTTTTGGCTTCTGGTCTTCCAAGGTTCTCCTTACTGCCGTCGAGGTCGGCGTCTTCACTAGACTGGGCAGTCAGCGCATGACCGGGGAGAAACTCGGCGCGGAACTTGGCCTGCATCCCCGCGCGATCAGCGATTTCTTCGACGCGCTGGTGGCAATGCGATTTCTCGACCGAGCCGGTGAGGGCCCATCGGCCGAGTACTTCAACACGCCCGCGGGTGCGCTCTATCTCGACAGCGGCAGCCCGCGCTATATCGGCGGCATACTCGTGATGCTCAACGACCGGCTGTTCAAGTACTGGCACGACCTGCCCGAGGCGTTGCGTACGGGGAAGCCGCAGAACGAAGTCAAACATGGCGAGAAAGGAATATTCGAGGCACTTTACAAGGAGCTGCCGAAACTCGAACAGTTCATGGGCGCGATGACCGGCTTATCGCGCATGAACTTCGAGGCGTTCGCGGCGAAGTTCGATTTTTCCAAGTTCAAGACGCTTTGCGATGTCGGCGGCGCTACCGGCCTGCTTTGCATCGAGGCCGCCAAGGCGAATCCGCATCTGCGGTGCATTTCCTTCGATCTGCCGCCGGTGGAACCGGTCGCGCAAAAGCACATCGCGGCGGCAGGCCTGAGCGATCGCATCGGCACGGCGTCCGGCGATTTCTTCAAGGACCCGCTGCCCAAAGCGGACATCATCACGATGGGCATGATTCTCCACGACTGGAATTTGGAGAAGAAGATGCACCTCATCCGGGCGGCTTACGAGGCCCTTCCGGCGGGAGGAGCGCTGGTTGCGATAGAAGCCCTGATTGACGACGCGCGCCGTGAAAATGTTTTCGGACTGCTGATGTCCTTGAACATGCTCATCGAATTCGGCGATGCCTTTGACTATTCCGGGGCGGATTTTCGCAAGTGGTGCGCGGAGGTTGGCTTCCGGCGCTTCGAGGTCATTCATCTCGCGGGCCCCTCCAGCGCGGCGATCGCATACAAGTAGCGACCGGTAGAAGCAGCCGGATCCCGCTGGCTAAAGGTCAAGCCTTCTTCGCAGGCGCCGCCGCGCCCGCCGGTCCCGTGCCCATCTTGTTGATCTCTTCGTAGAACACGCGGCGGCCTTCATCCATGGCGAGGTTAGCCAAGATGACGTTGGCGGAGTCGGTGAGGCCTACCTCCAGATCGGCGCGCGGGCGCTTGCCCGTGCGGCAGTTTTCGACGAACTCTTCCAATTGCACGTCCACCGGATTCTTGTCCTCTTCCGGAACCATCACGCCTTTCCTGTACAGCCACTGGCGGGCAAACTTCATTTCCTTCTCGATGAATCCATCGTTCTGGCCTACCCGGTCGCGATCGAACAGAATCGGCAGCCCCTTGCCACCCTTGCCCGTGCTTAGCAGGGATGCGCTCGCCGTTGTGCTCTTCTCTTTGCCGCCCTTGGCGGCAGCCACGGCCTTCGGCGAAGGCTCGGGGAACCAGATCGCGGTCGCCGGTTCGTTGTCGGTGCCGACGGTGATGTGAATCGTACCCTCGGTTCCGCATATCATCTCGCCGAATTCGGTTCTCGAGGAACCGAACAACGGCAGATGGTTGTTCGTCGAAATGGAGCTGTACATCAGCTTCGACCCGCCGGGGTAGCTGAAGATGAGGTAGATGTTGTCGTAGACGTCGCGGCCGTCTTTGTATACATCGATCGAACCGACGCCGGTGACGAATTCCGGGTGATGGCCGATCATCCAATCCGCGACGTCCACCTGGTGCGAGGCAAGCTCGGCCGTTAAACCGCCCGAGTATTTGCGGAACGCGCGCCAGCTCGGCGGCACCCACGTTTTGCCCAGGCTGCGGCGGTTCCACTGCCCGTACACGTGCGTCACCTTGCCGATGGTGCCCTTGTCCACCATGTCCTTGGCCATCTGATAAAACTTGCTGGAGCGCCGCTGCAAGCCTACCTGCAAGACCTGCCTGGGCCGCTCGTTAGCCAGCTTGCGAAGAGCGTGAATCTCTTCCGGCTTGAAGACCAGGCTTTTCTCGCAGAAGACATGCTTGCCCGCCAGCAGCGCGTCGCGCGTGATCGGAAAGTGCATGTAGAGCGGCGTGGCGATTTGCACCGCCTCTACTTCCTTCATCGCCAGCACTTCGCGATAGTCCTTGAAGGCTTTGGGCTTGTCCTTGGAAGTCTTTTGCGCCTTGGCGAGATTGGCGTCGTCGATGTCGCATACTGCCACGCAGCGGCCCACGTCCAGGCCGTTCCAATGCTCGATGTGATAGAGGCCGCGGCCGCCGGTACCGATCACCGCATATTGCAATTGATCGTTGGCGGCTTTCACCGTCTGAATCCACGGGGCGCCCTCTATCTTGTTCGCCGTGGCCGCGACCGCCGCCACCGCGCCAGCCGCTTTCACAACTTCACGCCGCGTCACATCCGCATTCTTCGACATCTGCCATGCCTTTCCACGGAGGCCGAGCGCCCCCAACTTTTTCCATTCCTAGCCTAATCGACGGCTCCAATGGTTTGCAAACCTTGCGGCCGCGCTGACTCCTCGCGCGAGCGCGCCGCCCACTCGGCTCCCGCCAGCACGACCATCGACGATAGGAATCCCCACAGGATGATCGTTACGGAATACATGAATGGGCCGTACTCGTGACTCAGCTTCGCCCGTAACCACGGCCAGGTCCATAAATTGATGTTCTTCAATAATTCCAGCGCCACGCCGACGACCAGCGAAACCGGCAACAACGGCGCAATCGGTATCTTCGCGTTTGGGAGCAGCCAGTAAATGAAGAACAGCATGAGGATCGAAATCGGCACCGCAGCCAGCTTGAACATCATGGCTCCGACAAACGCCGTCGCCTGTGAAGCGAAGCCGAGTTTTACGAGCAGTTCCTGATTCACTGCCGTTAATACGGTCGACAGCAGCGCCAATCCACCGCAGGCGAGGATCAGTCCCAGGCTCACCAGTTGATTGCGCAAATAATTCCTGTTCCTGGTGATGCCCCAGGCTCGGTTCAGAGCTACTTCCAAAGGCTCGAAAATTCCATTCGCTGTAAAAAACAGTAACAATACGCTCACCAGTTGGAACGGCCCACGCTGGCGCACCACGACTTTCAGGTTGTAAATGATAAACTCGCCAAATTTGTCGTCAGGAAAGTAGTCGCCAATCGCAATGTAAATTGCCTGTTCCGCCGCCTCCCACTGCAGCAGATACCGGCAAAGCGAAACCATCACGATGAACAAGGGGAAGAAACTGAGCAGGATGTTCGCCGCCATCGAGAATGCATACACATGCACTTCGGTTTCCATGAGATAACGCAGCGTGCGGCGCCAGGCGAACAGCCCCAGAAGCAGTCTTTTGCGGAACGAAGGGTTGGAGAAGAGCACGTCGGCTTCTCCAGCTTAACCAACCGCCAGTGCCCGCGCCTAGCCGTGATTGCCCCGCCATTGCTACGATGTGAAAAAGTACATGATGCAGTTGATCCGCAAATTCGCCGGCCACGTCCTGCCCGGAATCATCAAGCCGTTGCGCGTGCTGTGGAACGAGATCATCGGCTTCATGTTCCTCGTCCTCGGCGTGATTTTCGGATTCTCGGCCTGGCGCAAGTATAGGGAGTTCAACGGCGACTTCGCCAGCCTGTTGCTCCTCATGATGGCCGGTTTATTCGTGCTACTGATGCTTGGCTATGGTGTCTCGTCGTTCCTGCGCGCCCGCAGAATCGGCAAGAGTTAGCTGGCAGCAGCCGCATGGCGCACCAGGGGCGCTCTTCGTTCGCGTGACGGCGGCTTCCTGTCGTGGTGAGGCCGCACCATTTCCTGTAGCCGGCTGCGCAGTCCGTCGAGTTCCTCGCTCGTCGCTCCGTGCAGGCACTCCAAGTCGTAGGGTGTGAGCCCCCGCGAATAGTAATCCACCAGGATCTCCCGCTCGCGCTTGGAGAACGTCATGAGTGCTTCCTGCACTGCCTTGGTGGTTTCCTTCAGGCGCAAACGGTCCACCGTGGTCAGTGCCGGCGACACGCGCGCCAACGTCCGGCTCATCGCCTCGCCCTGCTCTTGCCGCTCAATGACGCTTCGAACAAATTGCACGAAATGCAGCGGCTCCCGGATCGATCCCCGCCGGACCTCTTCGAGAGCCCCGGCCAGCGTCTCGTCCACCAGCGCATCCAGGCCGATGGAACCCAACGACCGGCGCAGCATCACGCGGATCCCGGCCGCATAGTGATCGCGAAACTCCTTATCCGCCGTCTCCTCCCGCGCCGCCAGCCGGAGCACGAGAGAGTGCCACCTCAGCCGTTCGGCTTCGATCTCCGGAGGCTCAAGCTCCGGGAATTCCCTCAATTGATCGGACATCCGTGACTTCCTCCATGACGTTCGCGATTCAGAACACGTGGACGTGCGGAAACCACGTAGACCCTTTGAAGACGCTCAACTGTCCCTCATGCGCCTTCAAACTGAGTGCTTCTGTCCAACTGTCAAGGGAGTAGTGCCATAGCTCACAGAAAATATCAGATGAGACGCGAAGAAAACTGAGAAAGCTAGTAATTCTCTTTCACGGGAGCGAAAGTGAAGCGAAATGCCCACAGAAAGTACTGGGTATTAGCAACCTAGGCCGGACACGACGGGCAGGCTTCCCTGTGGAAATCATGTGGGAAACCTGTTAGCGCTGGTGGTGCCGCGCATCCTCCAGGATGCGTTTCGCGCGCGACGGGTTGAAGACGCCGCACGAACAAAAGCGCGTCATATAGCTGGCCGCTTCTTCCGGCGTGCGCCGCCCTTCCTTCACCCAGTCGATCATCTTCTTTGCGAGCGACCCGGCAACCATTCCGTGGCCGCACATCGTCATCAACTCGAGGACCTGCGTATTCGGCAGCTTCTCTGTTTTGCCTTCAAAGCCCAGCGAATATCCGACGCTATGCCGCTTAATTCCCGCCGCATCGCAACACCCGATGGCATTCTCCATGGAGCTGGAGATGTTGATCGACATGCCGAGGCCGGCCTCGCGCACCGCGGTCACGAACGCCTTCGCCTTCTCCAGGTCGTTGAAGACGGCCGCCACGGTGGTCGGCGCGTCCAGACCCTCGACAACCTCCTGAAGGTCGGGTGTCCTGTCGCGATTCCAATGCGCCGTCGGGTTCATGTGCTGGCAGGGCCGAAGCGCACCGCCGTGCCGTGCGTCGCCCAGATTCACCGGCCCATAGGGCACGGCCATCTCGAGAAATTTGCGTAGTTTTGGCAGCGCTTCCTTATCATTTTTTCCTCGCGCGCACATCGCAAAGACGATGATGTCGTCCTTGAAGCTCTCCGCATTGCCTTGACGGTGCAGTGTGTTGGTCATTTTCTTTTCCTACTGCGCGCTGAGCGCCTCTTGTCTCATCTCCACGACGTCGGGATTGGTAATGCGCCCCAGTCCAATGTTGGTCTTGGCCCGTTGCGGATCGTAGCCCAGCTTTTTCAGTATTGGCAGCACGATCGAATCCTCGCCGTTTTCATCGCACCTCACGCCAACGCCCAACACCACCACGGTATCCACTTCCTTCTCGACCTTCCACACCAGCCGGATCACCTCTTCACACCGGTCGATCGGTACTTTGATCTCGACGATCGCCGACATGATCTTCTCGTTCAAGATGTCGTCGCGAATCTCGCCCGTCGCCTTATCCTTCAACAAGGTCGTGATCGGGTTCTTCTTCTCGAACTCCACTCCCGCCGCGGCCAAGGCCATCGTCATCTTATTGATGTCGTGGAAGCGCACACCGACGCCAGGGCGGCCGAATTCGATCGTGAATCCGACTTCACCCACCTTCACGCGCCCGCTCACGTCGTTCGTCTTTACCTCTTCGGTGCCGCGGCCCTCAACGCCGGTCGATTCGTGCGGCACGCGCGGATCGGAGAACGCCCGCCGCACAATGCGAGGCCACGTCAGGTCGTCAGGCTCGAATGCCGCCGTTGGACACACATCCGGCTCCGGATCGAAGCGGATGCGGAACAGCTTTAATATTCCGCGCAACGTCCGCACCATCGTGGGGTTCAGGTGCTCCTGGCTCAAGCCATTGAAGCAAGAGTGGCATTCGACGCACTCGTCGCGGTCAATCGTCGAGCGGTTCGTCACCGGATCGATATAAATCGCTCCCATTGGGCATACATAGGTGCAATTGCCGCAGGCCACGCATTTGTTTGGATTGATCCGCATACCAGACTCCTAGGTGAAGATCCTTCTTGCTGCATCTATTCTTGCAAACAAGATACACCCTGTCACGCACAGTGCCGCCGCCACGAGGAACGGTACGTTCCAGCCATAGCCCTGCACCAGATAGCCGACCACGGCCGAGGAAATCGCGCCGCCGATGTTGCCCATCGTGTTCATCACGGCCGAAACCGAACCGGCAAAGTCGCCGCCTACGTCAAGCGGGATGGCCCAACTCACGCCCACCGTGAGTTCGAGGCCAAAGAAGGCGATACAGGTGAATATTACGCTCAGATGCGGGTCGGCCGTCAGCGTCGCGGGAATAATGCCCGCCGCCGCGAGTGCGAATCCAAAGCTGCCCACGCCGCGCCGCGCCAGTTTCAGATTGCCGGACGAGTGCGCCCAGCGGTCGGAAATCCAGCCGCCGAGGAAGTCGCCGAGCACCCCCGCCAGCAGCGGCATGCTCGCATAGAAACCCATTTGTTTGAGGTCAAACCCGCGGTGCGCGTTGAGGTACTTGGGGAACCAATCGAGATACACGGCCAGGCAGTAGCCGTAGCAGAAGTACATGGACGACAGCACCCAGACCTGCCGGGTGCCGAAGATGACGCTCCATGGAACATCAGAGGCCACTCGAGTTTTGGGCGCCCCCAGTTTTTGGCGGATGAGGTCGCGCTCGCTTTGGTTCAGCGAGACATGCTCGTCCGGCGTGT
>DASRHX010000962.1:0-4196 GCA_035650295.1 Bryobacteraceae bacterium
ATTCCTGACCCGAACGGTCGAGGCCATCTCGACCGGTTCGAGGGCCTCCGACGCGATGAGCGTGCCGGTCTTGGAGAGGGCCTCACAGTAGGCCAAGGTTTCGTCCATGATGACCTGAAACTCGCTCTTGGGCATGTCGGCAAACTTCTTTTCCTCTGTGCAGCACATGAGCAAGAATTTCATGGCTTCGACCCTCCGATATGGGTGTGATGTGTCATTGTCATAAGGTAGTCGCTCGGACTTCGCAAAATCGACATGGCGGTCCTCATATTTCGTCACTCGTATTTCGTATCGAGAACGACCCTTCACCCTTCTCGAGATACTTCACGTGTTTAGACCATCTGCCATACGCTCTGTCATTAGATAGTCGTCGGGGAAGGCCAAAATCGACAGGGGGTTTTCATCAGGCAGAGGATAGGCTGCGGATCAGAGAGATTGGCTGCGAGGCAGTAGAATTTTCGGAAATGTGATACTTGGCAAGTTTACGTAAGCGAGTGATTAGGCAGGCAAAGTCCGCCTCACGTGGTGGGAACAATCGCACCATTCTGGTGTCTACTTCAAGTTAGACGGCATCACGCGCACTGTTATGAACAACGGTTTCTGCACGTTTCCACAGACGCGATTCTGGCACGAGGTTGGTGAGCATCTCTCTACACTTCCCGGCGTCGCAGTCACGGATACTGCCGACGATCAACAAGACCCCGAGCGGCGCTTTTTGGAGCGACGGCTACGATAGCTCGAAAAAAATGATTGTGCGGTTGTCGAAAACGCGGGTTACCAAACGACTAGGGGTGAAGCACCACTCAACAACAGGAGAAAGTACCATGAAATTCATGATGTTAATGATCCCCGCCGGTTACCGCGGCAACAAGAAGCCGCTGGACCCGAACTTCCCCGATCCGAAGATGCTCGAGAAGATGGGCAAATACAACGAGGAGCTCGGCAAGGTTTTCAAGATCACCGATTTGAACGGCTTGCACCCGCTGACCACCGGCGCGCGCGTGAGCTTCGCAAAAGGAAAAACCACTGTGACCGACGGGCCGTTCATTGAGACCAAGGAAGTGCTCGGCGGCTATTGGATGCTCGAAGCTCCTTCGAAAGAAGAGGTGGTCAAATGGGCGCAAAAGTGTCCCGCAGAGGAAGGCGATATTATTGAAGTCCGGGAAATTTTCGACCTCGAGACGGAATAGGAGACGACGATGAAATACGTTTGCTTGGGTTAGATTGAAGACAAATATTTGCAGACTTAACGCCGAAACAACAACAGGAGTTCATGGACGCCTGTTTCGCGTACGATGAAGAGCTGCAAAAAGACGGCCACATGGCAAAGACATCACTTTGAAACGAGTATGACGATGCCGTCTAACCATGCGCTGCAGCGAACCCGGCCATCGCGCTCTGGTTGCCATCCACGCCTCCCGCGGCCGGGTCGCTGAGCTTGGGTCGTTAGGCGTCAATCCAAATGGAGGCATGAAAATGACGCAAGTCCGAGTTGAGAGCTTCACCATCTCGCTTGACGGCTATGGAGCGGGTCCGGATCAAGGCGTTAATAATCCGCTCGGCGTCGGCGGTGACGCCCTGCACGACTGGATAATTTCCACTCGCGCTTGGCGGCAGATGCATGGAAAGGAAGGCGGCGCGAGAGGGATCGATGACGATTTCGCGGCGCGGGGCGTCAAGAATGTGGGTGCCTGGATCCTCGGAAGGAACATGTTCGGACCGATTCGTGGCCCCTGGCCGGACATGAACTGGAAGGGCTGGTGGGGGGACGACCCACCCTATCACGTTCCAGTTTTCATCCTGACCCATCACGCGCGCCCGCCCATACAGATGGAAGGCAACACGACATTCCATTTCGTCACAGTCGGCATTCACGAGGCGCTTGACCAAGCGCGCAAGGCAGCGGACGGGATGGACGTGCGCATTGGTGGTGGGCCCACTACCATACAGCAATATCTTCGTGCGAGCCTGATCGATGAGCTGCACGTCGCATTCGCGCCGGTCCTGCTCGGTGGAGGAGAGCGACTGTTCGAGAGGGTTGACCTGCGAGCCTTGGGATACGAATGCGTGCAGTTCGTGGGGTCGGAGAAGGCCACCCATGTTGTACTCCGGCGCCAGGCGCAGTGACGCCTAACAGGCCGTTGAAGCTGACAGTCGCCTTCGGCGCCTGCAGCTTATCGGCATAGCATTAGGCCGCACTCGTGCCGCGTCGCCCAGATCCAATCATCTGAAGAACCGAGAGGTCCAATGTCTGTAACACTCACACCGAATTTCGCTTGGGTACTCCTTGTGGTTGCCGGCCTACTCGAGATTGTTTGGTCGATAAGCATGAAAGCCTCGCATGGCTTTACCAAACACCACTTCACCGCAATCACGCTCGTTGCGGCTGCGCTCAGTTTCTGGCTTCTCGGGCTGGCGCTGCGGCAACTCCCAGTTGGAACAGCCTATGCTGTTTGGACCGGTATAGGCGCAGTCGGGGCGGCAATACTCGGCATCGTGCTCTTCGGTGAGTCGCTATCCGTCATGCGCATCGGATGCATCGCGCTCATCGTTTTCGGCATCCTTGGCCTCAAGTTCCTGGGCGGGGAGAGTGCGGCCTAACCCGTCGTTCCACCTGACGTGCTCCAGCGGGCTCCCCCGCTTCCGCACGCAGGTGAACTCCAACGTTAGACAATAGTGAGCACCATAAGATTATGAACATACCATTTACAGGCGGTTGCGTTTGCGAAGCGGTTCGCTACGAAAGTTCCGCTGAACCCATTATGATGTTCAAATGCCATTGCCGCGATTGCCAGCGAGTGACGGGCGGCGGATTCGTCGCCGGTTTGCTTGTGCCGGCATCGGCGTTTCGGGTGACGAAAGGACAGCTGCGCTACCACTTCACGCCGAACCTCGCTGGCGGCAAACACAAGCGCGGCTTTTGTCCCGAATGCGGCTCGCGGCTTACTGGAGGAGAATCCGATGAACGGCCCACGGGCTTCGTTGGAATTACCGCGGGCAGCCTGGACGACCCGAGTTGGTTTTCACCGCAGATGGACTTTTTTGTTTGCGATGTGCAGCCGTGGGATAGAATGGACGCGAATTTGCCGAAGTATGAGCAGTATCCGCCAATGTAGTTATCACGTGTAGCCTAACCATGCGCTGCAGCGAACCCGGCCATCGCGCTCTGGTTGCCATCCACGCCTCCCGCGGGCCGGGTCGCTGAGCTTGGGTCGTTAGGCGGCAGGTGCTGGCAATCGCAATTTGTAAGTAAATGACCGATAGGAGAAAGCGCCATGACAACCAAAGACACCATCCGAGGCTACTTCGATAGCCTCAAGCAGAAGAGCGGCTGGGAGGCATTCTTGGCTGATGGAATGGCATTCACTAGCTTTGTCAGCCCCATCAAGCAGGCGACCGGTAAAGGTGCATATCTCGAGGCCACAAAGCGCTTCTTCTCAATGATCACCGCGGTGAAGGTCAAAGACCTGATTGTGGATGGTGACAGAGCATGTGCTTTGACCCAATACGATCTCCAACCGCCAGGACGTCCTGCATTTCACAGCCATGTCGCTGAGGTATTCAAGGTGCGGGATGGAAAGATCGCGTCTCTTGACATCTACTTTGACAGTGCGCCCTTCCCGAAGCCGCCGACTGCAGGCTGACAATTCATTCAAGCAACTGCGGCCTAACCCCGCGTTCGAGCGGACCGGCCGATCCGGGGCTGTTTGCTCCGGTCATGGTTGGTGGCGGCGGACCGCTCAACTTGGGCGTTGGGCCGACACCTGGAGGAGCGAGGGGAGGGGCGGACACGAACTGATATCCCGATCCGAAACGAAGAGACAGGAGGACTGCAATGAATACGAAACCCACAATCGTCCCGGTGCATGGGTTTTGGGTCGACGCAGTCACGTGGAGGTCGCGGGCAAGGTGCGTCAGAAAGTCCCGCACCTCTGCCTCACCGAGCAAGCCGGGATGGCGCCGGTGAAAGCCAGCGAACCGGCGAATCCATTGGAGATAGGTATGTTCTGTCCGAAGACTATAATGCTTCACCCGGATGACATCGCAAACCTGATCGAACCGAGTGGCCGAAGGGTGAGGCTCGCGACGCGTATAAGGCCTGGAAACTGCCTCTGTGTTTGCTGGAGAAGTGATTGACATCTCGATGGTCTCTGACTAGAGTCCGCCTCACGCGGTGGGAACAATAGCACCATTTC
>DASRHX010000963.1:0-3960 GCA_035650295.1 Bryobacteraceae bacterium
GCTCTTGACGATGGGCGCCCAATACCCGGCGAGGCGCTGATTATCGAGGCTCCGAAAATCCAGGAGGAGCTGCAGATTTACATCGACGATGCGCGCGGTGTTTTCGGCGCGCTCGATGTAGCGGCTCATCCAATAGAGGGCGCTGGCGACGCGAGACAACATGGTCAATCATCACCATAGAGGACCCAGGTGTCTTTGCTGCCGCCGCCCTGGGAGGAGTTGACGACGAGGGAGCCTCTGCGCAGGGCCACACGCGTGAGGCCGCCGGGAAGAACGATGGTTCTTTCGCCGGAAAGTATGAACGGGCGCAGATCGATGTGGCGCCCTTCGAATTGGCCGTCGCACCAGGTTGGGTGGCGGGAAAGTGAGATCATGGGCTGCGCGATGTAGTTGCGCGGATCGGCTTCGATGCGGACGCGGAATTCATCGCGCTCCTTTTGCGAGGCTATCGGGCCCATGAGCATGCCGTAACCGCCGGATTCGTTGGCGGCTTTGACGACGAGTTCGTCGAGATGGTCGAGAATATATTGCTTGTCGACGTCCTCGGAAGCGAGATACGTGGGGACGTTGTCGAGGATGGGTTCTTCGCCGAGGTAGAATTTGATCATGCGCGGAACGAAGTAGTACATCACCTTGTCGTCGGCAACGCCTGTGCCAATGGCGTTGGCGAGGCTGACGTTGCCGGCGCGATAGGCGCTGATGAGACCTGGAACGCCGAGCATCGAGTCGGAGCGAAAGACCGTCGGGTCAAGAAAGTCATCGTCGATGCGCCGGTAAATGACGTGCACGGGCTGGAGGCCTTTGGTGGTGCGCATGTAAACGTGTGCGTCGCGGACAAGGAGGTCGCGGCCTTCAACGATCTGGATGCCCATTTGCCGGGCGAGGTACGCGTGTTCGAAGTAGGCGCTGTTACAGGACCCCGGCGTGAGCAGGACGACGGTGACATCGGACACGCCGGCGGGGGCTAAATGCCGGAGGGTTTTGAGCAACTCGGCTGGATAGGAATCAACGGGCTGAACACCGATAGACTCGAAAAGGTTGGGGAAGGCGCGCTTCATCGCGCGACGATTCTCGAGCACATAGGAAACTCCGGACGGACAACGGCCATTATCTTCGAGGACCAGGTAGCGCCCGTCCTTACCGCGGATGAGGTCGGTCCCACAGACGTGGATATAGATGTTCCTGGGGACGCTGAAGTTGGCCAGCTCCCGCCGAAAATGTTTTGCGGAGAGGACGTAAAACGGCGGGATGACGTTTTCCTGGAGGATGCGTTGCTCGTGATAGATGTCGTGCAGGAAAAGGTTCAGCGCGGTGATCCGTTGGACGAGGCCGGCCTCGATGCGTTTCCATTCGCTACACGGGATGATGCGCGGGATGAGATCGAACGGAAAGATGCGCTCCGCACCGGCGGAATCACCATACACATTGAAGGTGATGCCCTGACGCAAAAAGGCGAGATCGATGGCGTCGCGGCGCTCGAGGATTTCATCGACGCGGAGCTGGTTGAAGCGGTGGGAGAATTTCGCATAATGCTTGCGAACGCCTTCGGAGGCGGAAATCATTTCGTCGAAGAATTCTTCGGATTGATAATTTGCGAGCAGCATGATTTCAGGCGTCGCCGTTGTGCACTGCATGCTCATCTTCAGCGATTGGCGCGTAGCGACCATTGTCGGTCCGGGGTGATTGAAGATTCAAATAGCGGATGCGTTTGTTGATGTCGGTATTTGGCGAGTGATAAGGCTGAGTGAGGTTGCCGGACGCGAAAAGAGTTTGTCGAACATGCTCCATGTCGTCCTCGCCGATCGCGTGGGTGAAAATAGGCATGAGATACTCGATGCCGACGCGCGACGGCTTCATGAGATGCGGATCGTAGAAGGACTTGTGCATAGGGCGGGCGTGGATGTGGCCCCAGCGATCACGGAAACGGTTCGCGTCGAAGCTGCTGACATGGAAGCCGGCCGTGCGGCTCCATTGAAGGGTGGCGACGGCGTTGTTCTGGGCATCGATCAGAAGATCGACGGCTTTGCCGCCGAGTTGGGCGGCGTGGAAACGGTCGAAGAGAATCGGGCGGCCGCCGCGCTGGGTGTGGCCGACTTTGCGGATGAAGATGGCTTCGCGCGCGGATTGGGCGCGGCGATAGCTCTGGAACAGCTTGTCGCCCATGAGTTGAACGAGCTTGCGGGCCAGGGCTTCGGAAGCGCCGCTGAGGACTTTGTTTCCGGAAGGATCGGTTGAGCGGCTTTCGGCGCCGAGTTCGTTGCCCTGGTCGTCGACCATGCCTTCGCCGCAAACGATAACGACATTTTTTTGCAGGTCGTAGATTTCTTTCACGCGGTCGACGAGAAGGTCGAGATCGAGCGGATGTTCGGGCACGAGGATAATGTCCGGTCGGCCGTAAGCGGAGCCGAGGGCGATGTAGCCAGAGTGGCGGCCCATGACTTCAATAATCGCGATGCGGCGATGGCTTTCGGCGGTGGTGCGAATGCGTTCGACGCCGGCGGCCGATACGAACACGGCCGTGGCGTAGCCGGGCGTGGCGTAATTCACCATCTGCTCCAGGTCGAAGACGGTGCGGGAATCGGCCCGACGATAACGAAACTCCTGAGTGGCCTTATCGGTTTCACGACGCCATTCGTCGGGCTCGCTGGGATAATTGAGGCCGAGATCGTTGTCGATGGTCTTGGGAGCGAGGACGGTGGGGAAACGTTCGGCGAGAGGCTGGAGGCCGTTCAGCGTGCCATCGCCGCCGACACAGATCAGACCTTCAATTTTTAGTTCGGCCAGGCGGACGGCGATAGTATCGAGGGTATGGGTGTCTTCGGGATCGACGTAATCGCGCGAGGCGCCGATGAGCGTGCCGCCGCGAGTGGGATCGATCTCGGGGATTTCCTGGAAGAGCGGATTAAGGTGGACGTGCGGCACGCCCGGGTTGAAGAGGCTATTAAAGCCCTTGATGAGACCATAAATCTCGACCTTGAGTTGGTTGGCGCGCGTGACGGCGCCCTGAATGGTGGCGTTAAGCGCCGGGGTGTCGCCGCCTGCCGTAAGGATGCCGATGCGCTTCATGTTGTCTCCTGGTTAATGATCGTGGGCGACGCCGCGAGCGTGTTGCCAGGCGTGAGTGATATGGTGGACGATTTCCTCGACGCCGACGGCGTGCTTGACCTGTGCGAAAACGAAGGGGCCGGCCCCACGCATTCTGCGGGCGTCGCGAGCCATGATATCGAGGTCGGCGCCGACGGCCTTGGCGAGATCGGTTTTATTGATGACAAGCAGGTCACTTTGCGTGATGCCAGGGCCGCCTTTGCGCGGAATTTTGTCGCCACCCGAAACGTCGATAACCTGGATGGTGAAGTCGGCGAGCTCGCGGCTGAAGCACGCGGCGAGATTGTCGCCGCCGGATTCGATGAGGAGCAGGTCGGTGTCGAACTTGCGATGGAGTTCTTCCAGGGCGAGCAGGTTGGCGGAGATGTCCTCGCGAATGGCCGCGTGGGGGCAGCCGCCGGTTTCGACGGTTTTGATACGTTCCGCTGGAAGTGCTTCGTGGCGAACAAGGAACTCTCCGTCTTCGCGGGTAAAGATGTCATTGGTTACCGCGGCGATGTTAAGCATATCGCCGAGGCGCCGGCAGAGCTGGAGCATCAGCGCGGTTTTGCCACTGCCAACCGGACCCCCCACACCCACGGTAAAGGCGCGGCGTGTGAAATCGCGATCGTGCAAGGGTTGCTCGCGTTCTTCGAATTGGCCGGGCGTGGCCATCCAGTCGTGCAAGTGAATGTGAGTGTGCCCGTTCGGGCCGTGGTGGTGGGCGTGGTCTTGAATGCTCATAATTAGCTTTGGAATAGCCGTGAGTACAGGCGGTCGTGCGCGCCTTGCCAGAGGTCGGCATGGGGCGCGGTTTGAGCGATGTCGTCGAGGCTGAGCATGGCGGATCGCTGAAAGGTATGTTCGGCGTGAGCG
>DASRHX010000964.1:0-4054 GCA_035650295.1 Bryobacteraceae bacterium
GAGATACGGGCGGACAGCGGCTTTGATGGTCGGTGCCCCGATTATGGGGATCGCCGGTTCCGGCCAGCCGCAGAACACCGGGCCCAGCCAGGCGCTGAAGGCCCTCAAGATCTTCATGGTATTGACGAGCGTAGTGGTCGCACTTGCCACCACGATTACAACGCAATCTTTCGCGCAAGATCGAGGCACGGGCGCGACTCCGGCGGCGGGCGCAAAGGCCGGAGCGATCCAAGGTACCTTCACGACGAGCGACGCCATTCCGTGGAAGCCCGTCGATCCCAAGCACCCTGGACTGCAGATGTTCGCGGTGTGGGGGAATCCAAACGAGGGCGCCTCGGAGATCCTGCAAAAGTTTCCTGCGGGCATGGACTCGGGCTGGCACTGGCACACTGCGGCTTATCAGGGCGTCGTGATCCAGGGCAAGTTCACGCATACTTTCAAGGGAGCAGCACCGCAGACAGGCGGGCCGGGATCCGTGTGGTCGCAACCTGCGAGACAGGTCCATGATGACAAGTGCGAAGAGGGCGGCGACTGCATCGTCGTCGTGTACTTCCACGGCAAGCTCGACTTCAAGCCGGCGGACATGAAGGCGCAATAGGAACGGGCCGGCAGCGCCGGGCCGAACGATGTCACGGTTCTATTTGAATCACTCGCATATTTTATGGAGATGTCCAATGTCACACCTGTCTTCCCAACCGCCGGAAATCACGGCTGAAAACTTGTCACAATCACCTCGCTCGGCAGGCAGCGCCTGGGCACGCGAAAAGCGTTTTGCCGATGTTCTCGGCCGCCGGATGGCCTATATCGAACGCGGCGTGGGGCACCCGATCGTGTTCCTTCACGGCAACCCGACCTCCTCGTTCCTATGGCGAGGTGTCCTGCCGCACGTCGAGGGCGCCGGCCGCCGGCTGATCGCGCCTGATCTCATCGGCATGGGCGACTCGGACAAGATCCCGGCCGGCGCCGAGCCCGATCGCTACCGCTTCGCGAGCCACGCCCGCTACCTTGACGCCTTCATCGATGAGGTGGTCGGAAAGGAACCGCTGACGCTCGTCCTCCATGACTGGGGAGGGGCCTTGGGCTTCGACTGGGCGTATCGCCATCAGCAGCGCGTCCGCGCGATAGCCTATATGGAAACGTTCGTTGCGCCGCTCACCCTGGAAGATCTGCCAGAAAGCTTCCATCCGACGCTGAAGGCCGTGCGTTCGTCGGCGGGCGAAGCTCTGGTGCTTGATGAGAACATGTTCATCGAGAAGATGCTGCCCGGCGTCACGCAACGGGCGCTCTCAGCCGACGAGATGGCCGAGTACAGACGACCATTCCTGAAGGCCGGCGACGATCGCTGGCCGACACTGCAGTGGCCGCGCGAAGTGCCGTTGTCGGGCGAGCCGGCCGATGTCCACGATCGGATTGCCGCCTACTCCGCATGGCTGAAAACAGCGTCGCTGCCGAAGCTCTTCATCGACGCGGAGCCCGGTGTATTCATCACGGGCCGAATCAGGAGACTGGCGAGCAGCTTCCCTAACCAGCACCGCGTCGTCGTCGGAGGTCTCCACTTCGTGCAAGAGGACAGTCCCGACGAGATTGGACGGGCGATCGCCGGCTGGCTCGAACGAATTTGACGGACCTTTGGTCGGCTGGCCAAGCGGCTCTGCGTTGCGTACGAGCCACTCAGTCTTTCAGAAGATCGGCTGCCCAGGAGAGCTCTTGAGTCCTTAGCCAAGCGCGGGCGAAGCCCTCACGGTCGTGCTCGACGAAGTGGCGTGCGATCAGCGCCTGGTTGGTTACTATGTAAGAACTTAAAAAAGACTCTTTCGATTTGAGCGGCACTATGACGAAACAATCCGTTCTCACAGGCCGAGTACTTCCTTTCGATTTTCGAGAACGAAATCCACGAACGCGCTGACCTTTGGCGATCGCTCCGAGTGCGCTGGCATCACCAGATTGATCGGCGTCGGGGCTGTTCCCCAGCCTGGCAAAACGGGTGCGAGTGATCCTTTAGTCACCAAAGGTTCACCGATATAGGTCGGCAAGAGTCCGATGCCATAGCCTGCTACTATTGCGTCTCGAGTTACCTCAAAAGAGTTTATCTTGATGATAGGATGGATCCGCACTCTTTCCGTTTTGTTTTTTGAAACCAGAGTCCAGGTGTCATCAGGCGCAGACGGCGGAAAAACAACCGCCGGATGACCGCTTAGTTGCGCGACTTTCCGGGGAAGCTCTTTCCGTTCGAAGTACGAAACACTTGCATAAAGTTGGAAGCTTGTCTCGCCGAGCTTTCTGACTCGATAGCTCGAGCTTGGCAATCGCCCCGCTCTGATCGCCGCATCAAATCCTTCCTGAATCAGATCAACCATTCTGTCGGTTGCCAGTAGATCGAGTTTGATCTTGGGATAACGAGGTAAAAATGCCTTGACCAGACTCGAACCAAGCAAATCGCCCATTCCGGGAAGGGTCGTGATGCGCAAAGTTCCGGAAGGCTCCTGATTCAGACTTTCTTCGAAGGTAGCGTGCGCGAAATCAATCTGTTCGATGATCTCACGCCACCTTTCAAAGTAGTTCTGCCCAACGTCCGTGGGTCGAAGCTGTCTCGTGCTCCGATAAAGAAGCGGGTGTTTAAGCTCTCTCTCCAGCGCCGCGATTTCACGGCTCAAGGTCGATAACGGAACATTCAACGCCCTCGCCGCACCTGTGAAGGTTCCGTGTTGAAGCAGTTTTACGAAACAATAGGGGGCTCTTAAGTTCTTCATTTCGCTCAGTTTATTCCGGTATTTCCATTAAAGCAATAATGTTTTCCATTTATCCCCTCTAGTAAAGAAGCGCACGAATGCCAACAATGCAGTTATGACTTTACGGTCGTCGACCAACGGAGAACTTCTATGAGAACCGTTTCCACAATCGCACGATACCTGGCAGGTGTGATCTTCCTTGTTTTCGGCCTGAACGGCTTTCTGAACTTCATTCCCATGCCCCCTTCGGGGGGCATCGCGGGACAGTTTATGGGTGCCCTGTACGCCTCGCATTACGTGGTGGTGATCTTCGCGTTCCAGATCATCGCAGCGGTACTTCTGCTGGTCGACCGTTACGTACCATTGGCGGTGGCCGTGCTGGCGCCGGTGATCGTCAACATTCTTTCTTTCCACGCTTTGATGGCTCCGAGCGGGCTTCCGCTGGCCCTCTTCGTGGCTGTACTGTGGGCGGTGATCTTCGTCGATGTGCGATCAGCCTTTACCGGGTTGTTCCAGTCGCGCGTGGATCGATAAAGTAAAAGATCGAGGGATTTGACGAAAGTCCCCATGAGAGCCAACTAACGCTAATTCATAGAAAGGAATACATCATGACGAGCGATCGAACGATTCTCATCACCGGAGTGACAGGCAATCAGGGCGGCGCGGTCGCGCAGGCGCTGCAGGGCGCCGGGTTCCATCTGCGCGGCCTGACGCGCAAGCCGGACAGCGAGCGGGCGGCGGCGCTGGCGCGCCACGGCGTCGACATCGTCAAGGGCGATCTGGATGACGAGGCGACCCTGCGCCGTGCGTTGGCCGGCACGTGGGGCGTCTTCGGCGTGCAGAACGCGGGGGAGGCGGGCGTCGAGCGGGAAGAGGCGCAGGGCAAGCGTCTTGCGACGCTGGCGCGCGAGGCCGGCGTCGAACACTACGTCTACACATCCGTGGGATCGGCGCACAAGCGGACAGGCGTCCCGCACTTCGACAACAAGTGGCGCATCGAGGAAACCGTGCGCGGCCTTCGCTTCCCCTCGCATGTGATCCTGCGTCCGGTGTTCTTCATGGAGAACCTGTTGGCGCCCTTCAGTCTCCAGGGCTCCACGCTGGCTTGGGCGCTCGGGCCAACCACGAAGCTACAGATGATTGCGGTGGACGATATCGGCTGGTTCGGCGCGCGCGCGTTCACGACGCCGCCGCCTTGAACCGCCGCGAGATCGATCTCGCCGGTGACGTACGAACGATGCCGGAGGCGGCGCAGATCCTGACGGAGGCGCTGGGTCGGCCGATTGCGTTCGCGCAGACGCCAATCGAACAGGTCCGGCAGTACA
>DASRHX010000965.1:0-2257 GCA_035650295.1 Bryobacteraceae bacterium
AATAGCTGTTGGGCCGTCGCTACGAATGAACTGGAAGACTACTTTCGTGACGAACGACAGCGGGTCGGTCGAATCCGCGGACACGAGCACCCCCCGATTGGCGAGCGGCGCCCCATCGACAAACTTCAGGTTCAGCCCCCACAGTGTGGAGACCTTATTGAGGCCGTTGTCCCAGATGTAGTGCGCCGTGGCGCGAGAGAACCGGTTGAACGCGAAGACGCGCTCGAACTTGTTCACCGGGATTCGTTGGTGGATTGGCGACTGGTCGCGACCAGCGAAATGAAAGTGATTGACCTGTTTCGCTGTCTCGACGGGCAGCCGCAGGGCATGCGGCCGGGACGTCGGCGTGGGCAACGCGACCGAGTCGAAGAGTTCGTGTCCGGAGTAAAACGTCTGCCACGCCGGCGTCGAGTCATTCACCATTGTCGTCAGCGCGTGCCAGATATCCCAGGCATGCGCGCGAATCGAGTCGACCTGTCCGGCGTTGATCCAGCCATTGATCCGCGCTTCGGATGACGGATACGAGCGCACCGCCTGCGGGTCGACATAGGCGTGCGCCGCGATATCACTCCTCGCGAGAACCATTTCGGCCTGACGTTCGCCGCCACCGCAGCCGGCCATCGCTGGCAACAGGAGCGCGAGCGGCACCAGGCCGCGGTGAGTCAACGTGAGCACGAGTTTGCCCATGAGCGGACGTTCCGGTGGAGGGGAGAGTGCTTCCTGGAGCTGCAACTTCCGCGGCAGCTGAAGCTACGCGGGCCCCGGCCGATGGTAAGCCACGTATCCGGAATCCGGACGTCTTCACGCTTCACGCTTCACGATTCACGATTCACGATTCACGATTCACGCACGCCCCTCAGGACCGACAGTGCAGCCAAAGTCACCCAGAGATACGTCGACGCGAACAGGAGGCGATTGGCCCAGCCGACGTACCCGGAAACCCCCTCCGGCAACTGACTCAACGGCGTCGCCTGCGCCGTCACATCCACGCCAGCCGACTTGAGCGCCGACACGAACATCGCAAAGGCGCCGAGCATCAGGGCGAAGCTGATCCATGGCAAGTGAGCCGACCACACCGGCGGCGCGGCAACACCAGCCCGTCGTGACAGCGCCATCGTGACAAGGACCGCGGCGATGCATAACGACGGAATGCCGATCAAGGCCGCGGGTCCGTGCAGTTTGTGGTTGATGTCGAACAGCCCGCCCATCGTCTGGCCCACGCCGGCCAGCGCCAGGAAGACCAGCCCGACTTTGCCGAGCGTCGTGGTCGAAAGCGGCCACAGCGCCGGGATGAGCGCGAACGAGCTCACTGCCCATCCGAAGAACACGAGCGTCAACAGCCATGGGTAGCGCCCATTGGCATATTCGCTGACCATGCGCCACGAAGGCGCAAATTCAGGGCTCAGCGCGTGCAGCAGCAGCAGTGTCGCCAACGATACGACCGTCGCACCGATCGCGATCGTTGCCGCTGGGGCAATTGGGGCGGCGACGACGCCCTGGTTGGCTACGATGTCCATTTTTTCCTCCGTCTGGCTTTCGAGGCCGGTGTCTCGTGCGTAAAATGACTCTGTCATATGACTCTATATTAGATATAGTAAACTATAATGAAAAAGACAAGACGCCCCAACCGGTCCTATACCTCGGAGCTGCGCGCTCAGGCCGCCGAGGGCACCCAGCGACGAATTCTCGAAGCCGCCAGATCGCTCTTCGGCCGCCAGGGAATCGACACGGTGACCATCGCCAACATCGGCAAGAAGGCCGGCGTCGCAGGTTCGACGGTCTATTCCATCTACGGTTCGAAGGACGGGATCCTCCGGGCGCTGATGGAGCAGGCGCTCTTTGGAAGCGAATTCCAGTCGGCGCAGAAACTGCTTCTCGGCGAGGACGACCCCGTGAAGCTCATCCAAATGACGCCGCGCGTCGCGCGCGCGATCTACGAGAGCGAGGCCAGTGACCTCGGCCTGCTTCGGCACTCCTCCGGTTTTTCTCCCGCGTTGCGAAAGATGGAGCAGGAGTTTGAGCGCATCCGGTTCGACGCACAGGAGCAACGTGTTCGATCGCTTTTTGACGCCGGCAAGGCGCGTCGAGGATTGTCGCTGGAGGAAGCGCGCCGGATACTCTGGATGTACACCAGCCGGGACGTGTACCGGATGCTGGTGCACGAAGCCGGGTGGACCCCGGACAGGTATGAGACCTGGCTGTCTACAACCCTGCTCGAGGCCCTGGTCGACTCCCGCGCTACCGCGCGCTGACCGGC
>DASRHX010000966.1:0-8724 GCA_035650295.1 Bryobacteraceae bacterium
GTTTTAGGATCCAAGGCGCGGAGGATCACCTGCCCGCCTTCTTCGGTGGCACCGCCGCCCGAGAAGTTTTTCATCGGCTGCGGCTCCTGAGCAGACCGATAGTACATGCCGCACTGCTCAAGCGTGAGTACGTAAAGAAGAGCAGTTCCGGGATTGTAGGATTGCCCCATCCAATTAGTGGCGCCCTTCACGCTTGGACAAACCCAATTGCCTTCGGGCGTGGGATCGCTGTTGGGCAGCGGGATTGGCCGGCCTTTGTCATCGACCCCTTTGGCCCAGGTGATCTTGTCGATCAACTGCGTGGCGCGCAGGAACTCGCCGGTGACGCGGTCGAGCGCATAGAAGAAGCCGTTACGATTGGCGTGCAACACAGCCTTGCGCTTCTGCCCGCGGATTTCGGTATCGACCAGAACGGGCCAGCTTTGCGCATCCCAGTCGTGTGTGTCATGCGGAGTGAATTGGAAGTACCACTTCATCATGCCGCTGTCGAGATCAAGAGCGAGCAGCGAGCAGGTGTAGAGGTTGTCCCCCTTGCGTACATCAGCGTTGTAATCCGGCCAGGGGTTGCCTGTGGTCCAATAGAGCGTGTTCAGTTCCGGGTCGTAGGTGCCCGAGAGCCAGGCGGCACCGCCGCCCCAATCGATGAGATCGCCCCACGTTTCCGAGCCCTTTTCGCCCCTTGCGGGCACGGTGTAGGTCTTCCACAACTGCTTGCCGTCGTCAGCAGAGAGCGCCATGATGAAGCCGCGCACGCCACTGTCGCCGCCGGCGCTGCCGACAATCACCTTGCCCTTGGCGACGAGTGGAGCAGAAGTCGACGTGGTCCCTTGGCCAACGTCCGCGAATTTCTTGTTAAAGATGAGTGCGCCAGTGTGGCGGTCCAGGGCGACCAGATAGTTATCGCTGGTGGTGAAGTAGACCTTATCGGCCCAGATGGCCGCCCCTCGATTGACGCCCCCCTTCTTGGCGCGAGGATCTGCGTATTGCCACACTAGCCGCCCGCTGCGGGCGTCGATCGCATACACCGAGTTCGTGTTGGTAATGTACAGAACGCCCCGGTAGATAATTGGAGAGCTACGCAGTCCACGGGCACCGGGGACATGGTAGACCCACTTCGGCACTATGTTCCTGGCGTTATCGGCGGTGATCTGCTTGAGTGGGCTGTAACGCCAGCCGGAGTAGGTGCCGGCGTAAGTGAGCCAGTCTTCATCGGCCCCCTTTGCGACATCTTTGTGGCTCACCTGGGCTAAGGCGCCAAGGACGAGAGTGAAATACAGGAGGGTTATGCGCGTCATTGCTTCGAGGCCTTTCTTTCTCGCATTCCTTCTCTTTCATCGGCGCGTATATCCTGAGCGGCAAGATAGGCCAGCAGATCGCGTAGTTCGTCTTTAGACAGCCGGGTAGCGTAGTCGGTAGGCATCGATGTGGATGCGGACAGCGTCAGATGCTTCACATCGTTCATTTGGATCAGATGGAGAATACCCTTCGTGTCGACCAATTGAAGTGAGTAATTACTGCGATTCTTGGCCACGCCCTGCAGGATCTGGCCGTTCTTCAACGTAACCGTGGCCGCTTCGTTGCCAAGGTAGTAAAGATCCTTGGCGGGTTCCACGATGGCCTCGCGGATGACGGCCAGCGGGCGGCTGCCCCCAACGTTGCTGAGATCTGGACCCATGCGGCCGCCCTGTCCGCGAATGGCATGGCAGTTTGAGCATCCTGCCTTGGCGCCCCAATAGACGGCCCTTCCGGAGGCAGGATCGCCGGGAACGGGGTTCGTGCTTGCCGGTCCGGTAAGCGCGTGAATGAAGGCAACGAGATTCCACGTTTGCTCATCGCTCAGTTTGGTGGGCGGCATGTCGGTGCCAGGAACTCCTTTGCGAATCACCTGGAAGATGGCGTCATCGCTCAGAGGGTGCCACAGAGAGCGGCGGACAAGATTCGGGCCGCGAGCGCCGCCACCACCATCCGGGCCATGGCAGCCGGCGCAGGAGCCCATGAAGAGCTTGGTGCCCGCGGCGATGGCTTCAGGGTTGCCAATGGAAGGGTGCTTGGAATCGCTGAGGTAGCGGCCATGCTGTGCCAACAAGGAAGCCGTGAGCAACGCGGCTGCAAACGTACGCATAGAGCTTCTAGTGTATTCCGGACGTGGAGATATTTTGGCCCTATTGTTTTCCCACAGGAAATCTGCGACACTCATTTGGGAAACCAATATGAGCGCCAAAGCCGAAATCATGCAGAACGCATCGGTTCGCATGGTCTTGAAGACTATTCGTGTCGCGGCTATATGCGCTTTACTTTCCACCGCCTCGGTGCATGCGCAGCCTGCGCCATCTGCCGATCACCATCAGCACCTGTTCAGCCCCGCCATCAACAAGATGTTGCCGTCACTAAATCCGATCACAGCGAGTGATGTCGTGTCGCTACTCGATGCGGCGGGCATTAAGCGTGCAGTAGTACTTTCGGTGGCCTACATGTTCGGGAGCCCGAACAGAACGGTCGAGAATGAATACGACAAGGTTAAGGCAGAGAACGACTGGACCAGCCAGCAAGTCGCTCGTTTTCCCAACCGGCTAATTGGTTTCTGCAGTTTCAATCCGCTGAGAGAATATGCCCTTGAGGAACTTGCCCGATGCGCGAAGGATCGGCGGCTCCGGGCTGGCCTCAAACTGCACTTCGGGAACTCGGTCGTCGATTACCATAACCCGCAGCATGTCGAGCGCCTTCGCCAGGTCTTTCACGCTGCCAACAGCTATCGGATGGCAATTGTTGTCCACATGAGAGCTTCCATATCCAAGAAGATGGCCTATGGCCGGGAAGAAGCCCGCATCTTCTTGAACGAAATCGTGTCCGCGGCGCCCGACATCCCAGTTCAAATCGCGCATCTGGCCGGGGCCGGAGGCTACACCGATCCGTTAGTTGATGAAGCGCTAACGGTCTTCACGGAAGCGATCGCGAACAGAAAGCCGCACACGAACCACCTATACTTCGACGTAACCGCTGTGGCCTTGCGAGATACCTCCCGTGAGGAGGCGAAACTCGTCGCCACACGCATCCGGCAGTTGGGTCTGAAACGCATCTTGTATGGTTCTGACGCAGCTACTGGCGGCAATTTGCAACCGCAACAAGGATGGGCGGCGTTCACGCGGTTGCCACTATCCGAGGAGGAGTTCCGCACGATCGCCCGAAATATCCCACTTTATTTGCGATGAGCGATGATTGCGCAACGATGGCAGCCGCCCACTATTGAGGGTGTTTACATCGACAATGCGCACTATTCTCGGCGACTCAATGAAACCCGTCCTCGAGCGGTATTCACCCGTCTTTTCAACCCCGTGATGGTAATCCGATACCGGCTTGCAGGCGGTCCGAAGCATATTGAGTTCTCATTTTATTCCACCCCTATTCCGCGAATTGAAGTACTAGCACTACCATGGCAAGGGCAGTTGATTTTGAACCTCCCTCTTGCAAATTATCCGACTTAGTATCACAAGAAGTTGGCATTCCATTTCGGAGGTGGAAAATGCGAATTTCGTGGAGAACCCTCGTCCTCTACGGGTTGATTGTCGCTAGGGGACAATCGGCCTTTATTGAATTCACCGATAGCGCCACATTCAATGCGACCGTTTCGGGTGTTGTATTGCAGGACTTTGAGGTGGTCAGCGGCTTTCCCCTTGCCCCAGCGGGCCTTGACTTTATCGATGCCACCATCGATCTGAGTACTCCCGGTGGAGATTCGGATGTGAGTCTGCAGGACTTCGGCAACGGTTTCGGGCAAGCGATCGGTGGGCGGTCCGGAGGCGCCATTGACAACTTTCTGCCCGTACTCATTAGCTTCAGCGCGCCCTACTACGCGGTTGGCTTCGATGATTTGGATTTGACTTCGACGCCTGCCGAGTTCGCAATTATCACGGTGAACTTTGCTGCTGGTCCTCCAGTCACGTTTAACCGCTTTGAACTCGACAGCGACTTCTCTACCGCGGCCTTCTTTGGCATCTGGTCCACTATCCCCATCACCAGCGTGGAAGTCTATTCGGCTGACAACATCGGTGACCCTCCAGGCAGCCGGGCCAACTTGATCGACAATCTTGTCTACAGCAGGATTGCTGCGGTTCCGGAACCCGCGACTTGGGTCACTTCCGCGGCCGCGCTTGCCTTATTGATCGCACGACGCCGGCTTCGCCGGTAATCCGGTCTGCGTGCAGCGCAGACGCAGGTGTGTCTTGCATAATCTGCTGCCCCGCCGCTACGCTGAGAGCTTAGATGCGACAGCGGCCTCTGATGGTAGTGCTCGCCGTGGCTGCCTTATCCTGCGGTGGTTGCCGGGGCGTTGTGCCGCCGCTCCCTCCGGTGAAGACGGGGGGGTTTCAGCCAGCAGTAAAGCGGGCCATCGAATCAGCCCTTGCGGAGGCGAATGCCAAGCCGGACGACGCCGGGGCGAGCGGACGGTTAGGCATGGTGTTGCACGCGCATGAGCAGTGGGGCGGAGCGCGCGACGCCTACATGCGGGCGGCAGCGCTCGATGCAAAGTCGTTCGACTGGACCTACTATCTGGCTGCTGTTCTCTCGCAGTTGGGCCGAAACGAAGATGCCGCCGCGGCATGGGAGCGAGCGCTGGCGATTAACTCCTCCTACGTGCCCGCGCAACTCAAGCTGGCCGATGCACTGTTCACAATAGGGAAGACTGGCGAGGCGAAAGAGCGCTATCTGCGCATCTTGTCCGCGTCACCCGCAAATGGGAGCGCCTGGTACGGTCTCGGACGGGCCAAGGCGGCGATGGGAGACACTGCCGGTGCGATCGAGGCCTTCGAAGAAGCCTGCCGTCTATATCCGAACTTCGGAGGAGCTCACTACGGTCTTTCCCAGGCGCTGCGGAAAGCCGGACGGAATGGCGAGACCGCTCCGCATTTGGCGATCTATGAAAAGCACAAGACCGACGCTCCGCCTCTGCACGATCCGCGAATGGACGCCATCGAACAGCTCAATACAGGAGCGACAGGTCTGATCCGGCGCGGCATCGAGATGGAGCAAGCCGGCCGGATCGCGGAAGCAATTGAAGCACATGAAGCCGCGGCCCAAGCGGATCCAAAGAGCGAGCAGCCGTGGATCAACCTGATTCAACTTTATGGACGATCAGGGGATGCCGCCCGCGCCGAGACGAGCTATAGGAGAGCGGTTGAGATCAACGCGAATCGCGACGAGGCACACTACAACTATGGTGTGTTTCTGTTTGGCCAAAAACGCTTCGGAGAGGCACGCGCGGCGTTCGAACGCGTGGTGGCATTAAATCCCGCGCACGCCGCCGCGCAGAACAATCTCGGCTATCTCCTGGAGCAGAGCGGCAACCAGCGGGAGGCCGCGCATCATTACGAGCTTGCCATCGCTGCCGATCCGAATTACCGGCTGGCACATTTTCATCTCGGCCGTCTCCTGGTGTCTCAGCACCGATATGCGGGCGCAATCGCGCACTTGGAAAAGACGATCGCACCGGACGACGAATCGACCCCCGGCTATCTCTATGCCCTAGGCGCGGCACTGGCACGGGCGGGCGAGAGCAAGAGAGCAGTGGCGCGCCTGGAAGAGGCCCGTTCGCGTGCGCAAGCGCGCACACAGATGCAACTGTTGGCCGCGATAGAACGAGATCTGAAGCTGCTCAGCGGCGCCAAACGATGAGAACAGCCGTCGCGCTTATGGGTGCCCCTACCGGGTGTGGAGGAAACGGTCATGCAAAATTAATGTCAATAACCTGATTAAGTTAACGTACGCGGGCTTGACACTCCCCATGCCCGGTGCCTATAAGGGATCAGTAGTTATATTCCCGGGGTATCAAGGGAGGGGCTATGTTTCGCCAAAAAGTCTTATTTGTAACCACTTTCCTGGTGGTTGGCGCCGTAACCGCTCCGGCCCAGGTTCTGTATGGAACGTTGGTCGGCAATGTAACGGACTCATCACAGGCGTCGGTGTTAGGGGCTAGCGTGTCCCTCGCTAACAAGGCCACAGGCTATGTCGCCGAGACCAAGACGGACAACCGCGGAGCCTACGAATTCAACAATCTTCAACCCGGGGATTATGACGTCAAAGTGACGATGAGCGGCTTTTCGACCTACGAAGCCTCGGGAATTCCCGTCACAGCTAACACCGTCGCGCGTGTCGATGCGCAGTTGAAGGTGGGTGCGCTCAACGAGACAATTACAGTCGGCGCCGAAGTGGTGCGTCTGCAAACGGACAAGTCGGACTTGCACACCGATATTGGCAGCCGCGAAGCGACACAGATTCCGATTGGCGGCTACCGCAACTTTCAGAGCCTGATCGATCTTGTCCCCGGCGCGAACCCGTCCAACTTTCAAAATGCGACCACCGACTCTCCAGCGCG
Source organism: Bryobacteraceae bacterium (assembly GCA_035650295.1). Classification (GTDB taxonomy): domain Bacteria; phylum Acidobacteriota; class Terriglobia; order Bryobacterales; family Bryobacteraceae; genus JAFLBB01. The sequence goes on from DASRHX010000966.1 coordinate 6,371, forward strand.
CGCATTGACGACGAACGTCAACGGCGCATCACGGAACAATAACAACAATCGTATTGATGGTGCGGCCAGCGTGATGACCTGGCTGCCTCATCATTCCCTTTATGTGCCGCCGCTGGAATCGATCGAGACCGTGAATGTCTCCACAAACAATTTCGACGCCGAGCAAGGGATGGCCGGAGGCGCTGCGATTACAGTCATCACCAAATCGGGGACCAACGACCTTCACGGCGTCGCGTTCGCCTATCACGCCAATCACAAATGGGGAGCGAAGAATCTCTTCTTCAACCCCAACACGCCCGCTGGGCCTGGTACGCCGCAGCGCATCGACAACCAATATGGCGGCACCTTCGGTGGTCCCATCATCAAGGACAAGCTCTTTTACTTTGCTTCGTGGGAAGGGACAACGACCGCCGAGCGCGGGAACGGGCTGATGAGTGTCCCCACGGCACAGGTGAAGAGAGGCGATTTTAACGGCCTCGCAACAATATTCGATCCAGCGACCGGTAACGAGTTGGGTGTGGGCCGAACGGCCTTTCCGGGTAATCTCGTCCCACAGAACCGCATGAACGCCGCTGCGCTCACGCTCCAGAATATGATTCCGTTGCCCAACACGGGAACAGCGCAACTCTCCAATTTCTTTGCCTCCGTACCCTACTACTTCAAACGGAACATGGTGGACGGGAAGCTGAATTGGACTCCGAATTCCAAAACGAACGTGTTTGGCAAGTTTTCCACGATGATCGCCCCGATCACAGCCGGAGTGCCTCTTGGTGAGGCGCTGGGCGGCTACCCGGGCGGCGCTGCAGGAGCGGCCGGGATTGGCACGGGTGAGAACGACACGTGGGTTTTCGGGGGCGGCGTAAGCTACGTCATCTCTCCCAACATCCTCTTTGACGCCAACTTTGGATCGACTCGCATGAACCACACGACGGCTGGTCCGGATTACGGCAAGAACATCGGGCTGGACGTGTTGAGAATCCCCGGAACGAATGGCCCGGATCCGCGGCAGTCCGGCTTTCCCATTTTCGACATTACGGGGTATGCGCAACTGGGGAACACGAACAATTGGAGCCCGGTGCAACGAAACGACCGTGTGTACACGTACGTGGCCAATGTGAATTGGACCAAGGGTGCGCATAACATTCGGGCAGGCATCGATTTCATCCACCATCAGATGAATCACTGGCAGCCGGAGTTCAATGGCTGGTCTCCGCGAGGCAGATTCAATTTCCGTCCGGGCGTTACGGCATCGAGCGGCGGCGCGGCGGGCAACAACTATAACGCCTACGCCGCCTTCCTACTCGGCCTTCAGGCCGAACATGGAAAGGCCTATCAGTTCTACGACCCCATGCGCACGCGAGAGTTCCAACAGGGTTATTTCATCCGCGACAACTGGCAGGTCACCAGAAAACTCAACTTCAACATCGGAGCGCGGTTTGAGCACTTCCCGATCATGAACCGAGGCGAATTTGGAATCGAGCGCTACGATCCCACGACGAATAAAGTCCTTCTTGGCGGACGTGGGAACATTCCTCGCGATGCCGGAACGAGCGCTGCCACCATCCAGTTCGCCCCGAGAATCGGTTTGGCCTACAGGTTTAACGAGAAGACGGTGATTCGAGCGGGATATGGAATCACGAACGATCCCTATCCGCTGAGCCGTCCGCTGCGCAGTCCGTTCCCCGCCGTAATCGTGGATGAATATATTCAGGCGAACGGGTTCGTACCCTCAGGCTCCCTCACGACTGGAATCGGAAGCGTTCGCTTCCCGGATCTGTCGTCCGGCGTGCTAGACATTCCCAATACAATTACGACGAACTCGCTCCTTCCAGGTGATTTCCGCCGCGGCTATATTCAGTCGTACAACTTTACTGTTCAGCGCGAACTGCCTGGCGGATTCGTACTGCAAACTGGCTACGTCGGCACCCGGTCGATCCGCGCGGGCGTGAGTTATTTCAACTACAACGCTGGACTCGTTCCTGGGGCGGGTGTGAATGGACGTCCTCTGCGGGCTCCGTTTGGGGTCGGTGTGGACCGCAATTTCTTCATCCCGATGGGTTTCAGCCGCTACGATGGATGGCAGAGCAATTTAAGCAGGCGGTATTCCAACGGCTTGTTCATGACAATGTCCTATACGTGGTCGAAATCAATCTCGAATGTTCCCCACGACGGAAACAACGCGAGCGGGCTGGGGACAGCCGGCGGAAACAGCGACAACAGATTCTCTTTCTACGTGCCGAGCGAGTTTTATCGCAATCGGACGATCGCCGCGTTCGACCGCGCGCACGTTTTTCAGACCGCCTTCACATATGAACTGCCGTTCGGTCAAGGCAAAATGATGGCTCAGAACGGAG
>DASRHX010000967.1:0-3647 GCA_035650295.1 Bryobacteraceae bacterium
CGTTCAATGTTTCGTTCGAAGAACGAGAAGTCAGTCGACATGACCTGCACTTCGCATCGTCAGCGCATTCACGCGATGGCCGCTGCCGCGAAGGGCAAGAATCTTGAGGTCGCGATCGTGATCGGGGGGCCGATCCTCGACAAGATCTCCGCGCTTGTGGGTGTGCCGGGCGACACGGATGATTTCGAGGTACTGGGCAGCTTTTACGGTGCGCCGGCCAAAATGGTGAAATGCGAGACGATCGATGTCGCCGTCCCCGCCAATGCCGAACTCGTTCTCGAATGCGAGTTGATGGCGAGCGAAGGCCTTGCCTTCGACGAAGGACCTTATGGCGAATACACCGGGATGTACGGCGGCGGTCTCAAGCACAATTATCGCCTCAAGGTGAAGGCGATGACGTATCGCAAGGGCGCGATCTATCAGCACGGGACCATTGGCGGCCTGCATCCCTGGTACACCGACAACATGCTTCAATTGCCCGCGATCGAGGCCGATCTCTTCGGTTCCTTGAAGCGCGCCGGTATCGATGTTTTGGAGGTGCGGGCGCCAGCGGGCGGCCTCTCGAACATCGCCTATGCGAAGATCAGGCCTCTTGGGGCAGGGGACGCCAAGCAAGCACTCGGCATCATGCTGACCTGTTCGAAACAGGGTCTTGCGAAGGTCGCGATGGTCTTCAACGAGGACGTCGACATCTGGAACGACCAGGCCATTCTGGCCGGCATGGCCTTCCGCTTCATGCCCGATCGCGACACCGTCATGATCAACGATTGCAACACAATGACGGTCGACCCGAAATGCAGGGTACCGGGAGTCGCATCGAAGATTGGGTTCGATTGTACAGTTCCGCTTGGTCCAAACTGGAATCCCGAGGAATTCGTGAAGAGCGCGGTTGCCGATCTCGGCGCACCGCCTGCCAACGTGCAGCCGCTGACGGAGTCGGAGCTGACTGAGGACATGCTCGCGTTGATTAAAGCCGCGCCGCGATCCTGGCGCGAACTGCTGGCACATTATCACGGGCAGCCTTACCCTGGGATTTATCGCGCATTCGGCAACATCCGCCATAAGCTCGGCCGCGTGAACGATGCGCCATGGTACCGCTACACGCTTTCCGACAGTCCTTTTGCTTATGAAGCGACCCCGAAGGCCGCGTCCAATTTTGATCCGCTGCATGCTGCGGCGCCAACATCGTGAAGGGATCGATCGGGCGTAAGACGCAAGACATGGGCCCGCCGCGACGCATCGTCGTTGGCCTTACGGGTGCGACGGGCATCGTCTACGGCGTGCGCGTTCTCGAGGCACTCAAAGAGCTCGGCATCGAGACGCATCTCGTGATGTCGAAGGCCGCAGACATGACACGAGCTTACGAAACCTCGTTCAGCGCGGCCGACATACGACGCCTAGCGAACCATACCTATGCCGCCCAAGACATCGGTGCGCCGATCGCAAGTGGCTCGTTCAAGACGATGGGTATGATCGTCGCACCCTGCTCGATTCGGACCATGAGCGACATCGCGCATGGCATCACTTCCGGGCTCATCAGTCGCGCGGCCGATGTCACCCTCAAGGAACGTCGCCGGCTGGTGCTCCTGGTCCGGGAAACGCCGCTTCATGCCGGGCATCTGAAGAGCATGCTGGCCGTTTCCGAAATGGGCGGCATCATTGCACCGCCGGTGCCGGCGTTCTACGCGAAGCCTGCATCCATCGAGGATATCGTGACCCACACGGTGGGACGCGCGCTTGATCTTTTCGATCTGGACCTAAGCGCCTTTCCCCGGTGGGGTGAAACGATGGCCATATCGACAGCATACGGATCTCGTTCCAAGTGATTGGCGCGGAGACGAGCGCCAATACACACACCGTAGTGAAAGAAAATCGGCAACGAGACGGAGCGCAATGACAGCGTTGCGGCCGTGCGGGGGCAAGTGATCGAGATGGGTAGTATGCGCGGGCCGCGTCGTGCATGCGTAGTCACGAACACGCGATTTGAATGGTTCGGACGGCCAACGACGACGACGTGTAGGATCAGGCACAGGTGCCCCGAGCACCACCATCGGTGCGCCTGGCAGCGCGCAGGCGGGCTCTTGCTCGAGGCGGCCGAGCGCAACGGATCCGTAGATGCCGTGCGCCGGCAAGTAATCTTCGCGCTCTTGATGGACGGCAAGCTCGACGCCGGACTGTGAGAGCGGCCCGCGACCGAACTCACCAATAGGCCCCCGCCGTAACACTACGTCGTTGCGTTCGCGTATCCCTCCAGGCTTCGTCGTTCCGTGCTTGCCGTCCTCTCGGGCCGCGCCGCCCTCGGGCGATGCCACCGGGCGGAAGGCGCAAACATCGCGATTGATGCTTACGCTCACTACAAGGCGTCCAACAACTAAGAACCCAGCATGCGGGGCGGCCCCCGAAAGGGGCCGTCTCGGTTCACGTAGCTGCTGCAACGACAAAAGGCGACCGCCGTCCACTCGCCGCGACGGCAACCGAGCGACGCGCTGACACGCCGCATGTCGTCGTCGCGCCTCGCCGATTTCCCGTTCGACCTGGTTCGCTTCAAATGCCGCAAGTGCGAGCGCCGCGGGCGGGCGACGCTGATCGAGCGTTACGGCCCGGATCAGAACATGGTCGACCTGCTAGCGCCGCCCGCGTTGGCGGCCACGAAATTAGCCGCTGGTTAAGCGACCGGCGAAGGCCGGTTTTCTGGTGCATCCGCATGTACGGGTGGATTTCCTGCTCGGCACCACGGCGGAAGTGGTCAGGCCGTTGCTGCCGTGACGAATGCTGGTGGCCTCGGCGGGTTGGGCCTCGGCTGGGACAGCCCGCAAAGGATTACTGACCTGGTCACCGAGACGCGGCGGTTGACCAACGATGGACCTGCCGGACCGGAAAATAGCTCACTTCACCGTAATCTGGATGGTTGCCTTTCTCGAGGTTCCCCTGGAGGAAAAGGCTTCGAGTTGAACGCGATCACGTCCTTTGAAATCGGCATTTGCTTTGTACCATACGCGCGTAAGTTCAACTTCCTGAGCATTGCATTTGGCACGGATATTGTCCTTTTTGTAGCTCGGGAAACCAGGTCCAGTATCTATCTCGAGCGTTCCGTGGGCGGGCGGCTTGGTAACTCTCACAGTGATTTTCCCGGCAACCGTGCAGTCCGGATTGAGGTGGGAATACTGATTGATTCGCGTTCTGACATCGGGAAGCGCGGTCCGTTCGGAAACTTTCTCGGTCGTCTGAGCACCAACTGGTGAACAACTCAGCGCGCAAAAAACAGCAACAGTAACCCACCGCCGTAAATGTCTGCTGCGGCTCAATTCTTCAATTGTTCGCGCTTGCATGTAACCCCCCGGCGAGCAACCGCCTGGATTCACGGGCCGTTGAAGCTGACAGTCTGTGCCCATTTGGGCGGTTCTGGCAAGTTGTGGCGAATCGGCTGTCGGTAGCGCGTGAGTTGTCCGCTTTTTGGAGTGCACCCTTTGGGGTGGACAGGTGGAGGACCTGAGAATCGGCTAACTGAACCGGGCTTTCGAGGAGAAAGCCCATGGCTAAGCACCGCACGCATTCGATCGAGTTCAAGCGTCAGGTCGTCCAGGAGTTCCTGGGCGGAGAGTCGCTCCACGCCCTTGCCAAGCGCCACGGCATCAGCCGTAACCTGA
>DASRHX010000968.1:0-11227 GCA_035650295.1 Bryobacteraceae bacterium
ATAGGATGTTCGATCCCTCCGGCAAACGCACGTTGATCAGGTTGTTGCCCGAGTAGGTAAGATAATTCATCGCCAACCGCTCAGTGTAGCGATAATCTACTGTGAGCCGCGACCGAAGAAGCGGTCCATTCTTCACCTGTGCCGGCCAATGTGACCACCCGGCCCGAAAGAATCATGAACGATGTCAAGTTTACGCGAGCCGCTGCGGGATAGACTTCGGCACGCTCCCCGACTCGAACACGTCCGCCCAATTCACCCGCGCCGTCGCTTGCATCGCAACGAACAACGTGAGAATCGCCACCACGGTGATCGCCAGTCCCGTATATCCTTCGAAGAAAAACGCATAGCTGAACAGGATCAGGTACACGATCTGGGCGCCGGCGGCTTCGAACAAAGCAAACCGCGCGCCGGTGACGATGCGAAGATAGCTCACTACCAGAGCGACGCTTACGGTCGAACAAATGACGAACGCCGCCTGGATCGCCACATGATCAGCCAGGTACGCCAGCAGCAGGTGAAACGCGAAGAATGACGCCGCCAGGAAGAAGTAGTTCACTGGATGCAGCGCGATCCCGCGCAGCGTCGCGAGCAGCAGAATCACGAAGAAGAAGAAAAGCAGCGACACCGGAGCGAAGTAGCTGATCTCACCCGCCAGCGGACCCGGTTGAATCCGCTTCGGCATCGCCAGTGCGATCGGCGAACCGGACACCATGTTGCGGTACGTCCACTCCAGCCGCCAGCCCGCGCCCTCGCGCGTCCGCTTCGTCGGCGACAGCGTGTTCTCCGGGAAGTCGATCCCCTCGAAGTTCGTCGTCATCACCAGTTGGAAGTCGCGCACCTGCCCCACGCCGTCGCCGAACTTGTAGCGCCAGAAATCCAATCCCTGCGCCCGGAACCGCACCTCGACGTCGCTCGTGCCGTTCGGAGGCAACGTCATCTCCGCCTCGGCATGCTTCCCGGCCTGGATCACCGGGACCGCCCTGCCGTCCACAAGGATCTGCACATCGTCGTAGACGCCGTGCTGCGACGGGAAGGGGAGCGCGAATCGTACCGGCCACTCCGGGGCTCCTGGATTGCGAAACCGGAAGACGCCACGCAACGAATAGGCGAACGTGCTGTACCACATCAATCCTTTCTGCCTCGGGTTCAACTGTACGTCCACCCACAAGCGGGACGACTCCGGCTCGATCCGCCGGTTCACCTTATTCTTCTTCGTGCGTACCGTCTTCTTTCCTTCAGTGACCTCGACCTCTTCGCGTTCCTCGACCACCGTAAAGCCTGCCCACGGCGGCGACTGCCACTGCTCGCCTCCCCACGTCGACTCGACCTTCGACTTCAACGCCGTGTCCGATTGCTTTGTCCGGTATTGGATTGTCGATCCCAAAAACATCCACGCCACGGAAGTGACAAACCAAATGAAGCCGATAGCGGCGATGCGCAAGAACATGTGGCTAGCTTGCACGAAGCTTCGAGGGATGTAAAGTACTTTTTGTTGAAAAGCTACCGTCCGGAGCCCGGACTCGCCTCAGAGCGCCCCCGCACCCAGCGGTGTCCGTTTCCGCACACTCTTGCCCGCCCCCGAACAGATTTCTTCGGTCATCTTCAACAAAATTGAACCTAACTTCTTCATTCCACGTTCGTATTCTTTGGCAGGCCAAGTGCCCTTGTACAGGGCCGGAGAATCTTTTTGGACGTACCACGCATAGGAGCAAGCCGCAAACGTCTGATTCGACGCATCATTTGGGGCGTCGTTCTGATCTCGCTCGTCGCTGCGGTTTCGGTCGGGCTGGGCCGCCTGACACCCAAAGCCATGGAGGTGGAGTGGTCCACTTTGTGGCCTGACAAGGTGAAGCGCGGCTTGATGCTGCGCCAGGTGCGCGGCATCGGCACCCTCGTCGCCGAAGACACCCTCTTCGTCCCGGCCATGACCGACGGCCGCGTCGAATCGATCCTCATACGCCCTGGCACGCCGGTCAAATCCGACGACGTCATCGTCACCCTCTCCAATCCCGAACTCGTCCAGCAGACGCTCGACGCCCAGTTCCAAGTGAAGATGGCCGAGGCTCGCCACCGCGATCTTGAAGTCAAGCTGGAAAGCGAGACACTCGACATGAAGGCCCAGCTTTCAGTCGTCGAGGCGGCCGCGAACCAGGCGCGGCTGCGTCTGGACCGCGATGAAACTCTCTTCCGCGAAAAGCTGATTATCGAGTTGACCTACAAGCTTGTGAAAGCCGAAGCCGAGCAATCCGCCAAACGACTCGCCCTCGAGCGCGAACGCATCGCCATGCGCAGCAAGGCCGTCGAAGCCCAGTTGCAAGTCTCCCGTTCGGGCATCGAGCAGCTTCAGGCCCTTTACGAACTCAAGAAGAGCCAGGTGGAAGGCCTCAAGGTTCGCGCGGGCGTCGTCGGCATGCTCCAGGAGTTACCAGTGCAGGTCGGCCAGCGCCTCGCCGCCGGCGCCGTCATCGCCAAGGTCGCCCAGCCGCAACGCCTCAAGGCCGAATTGAAGGTTCCCGAGACGCAGGTTAAGGACGTCGCCATCGGCCAGAAGGCGGAAATCGACACGCGCAATGGCTTCATCATGGGGCGCGTCATCCGCATCGACCCAGCCGCCCGCGAAGGCACCGTTACCGTCGACGTGAAGTTCGACGAAAAGCTTCCCGACTATGCCCGCCCCGACTTGAGCGTGGACGGCAACATCGAAGTCGAGCGCCTCAACAACGCCGTCTTCGTCGGCCGTCCCGCCTCGGGCCAGCCCGACAGCCTATCCAGCCTCTTCCGCGTCGACCCCGATGGCAAAGGCGCCCATCGCGTGCAGGTCCGCTTCGGCAAAGCATCTGTCAATACCATCGAGGTAGTTCAAGGCCTTAACGTCGGCGATCAGGTCATATTGTCTGACATGTCCAATGTCGACGGTCAGGACCGCATCGCATTCAAATAATCATCCCGGAGAGTCAAGACATGGAGTCCAGAGACAGTTTGATTCAACTCGACAGCGTCAAGAAGGTCTTCCTCACCGACGAAGTCGAAACGCATGCCCTTGCCGGCGTCCACATGGAGATTCGCCGCGGCGAATTTCTCTCCATCGCCGGACCCTCGGGCTGCGGAAAATCCACGCTGCTGTCCATCATCGGCCTGCTCGACACGCCTTCCGACGGCAAGTACATCCTCAAGGGCAAGCCTGTCGAAACCCTCAAGCCCTCCGAACGCGCCCGCATCCGCAACCGCGAAATCGGCTTCATCTTCCAGGCGTTCAACCTCATCGGCGACCTCACCGTCTACGAAAACGTCGAACTTCCGCTCACCTATCGCGGCATGGGTGGCGCCGAACGCAAGAAGCGCACCATGGAAGCGCTCGAACGCGTCGGCATGTCGCACCGCATGAAGCACTATCCCGCCCAACTCTCCGGCGGTCAGCAACAGCGCGTGGCTGTAGCCCGCGCGCTCGGCGGCGAGCCGTCTGTACTACTCGCTGACGAGCCTACCGGCAACCTCGATTCCAAAAACGGCGAACAGGTGATGGAACTCCTTCGCGAGCTTCATCAACAGGGCGCCACGATCTGCATGGTTACCCACGACCCGCGCTACTCGGAGTGGGCCGACCGAATTGTGCACTTATTTGACGGTCAGGTCGTCGACGAGCGCGCCGGCGCCGGCGCGCACGCAATCACGCACTAAGCCGTTTCCTTTCAACCCGCATAGATTCTGGAGGTCGCCATGTTCTGGTCCTTGCGCCAGGCCGCCCGAGGTCTGTGGCGAGATCGGTCGTTCACGCTCACCGCCGCGCTCACACTCGCGCTCGGCATCGGCGCCACTACCGCCGTCTTCAGCGTGGTCGATGCGGTTCTGCTGCGCCCGCTGCCCTATGCCGACCAGGACCGCCTCTTGATGCTGTGGACCGACGATCCTAAACACAATGTCCACGAGGAGGGCACGTCTCTCCCTAATTTCCTCGACTGGAAATCGCGCAACGGCGTTTTTGAAGACCTCGCCGCCTGCTCGCGCGACATCCGCTTTCACATCGAACGCAATGGTGAAATCGAAAGCGCCGTTGTGTCCATCGTCACTCCCAATCTCTTTTCAATCCTCGGTGTCCAGCCCACTACAGGCCGCGCCTTCACCGCCGAGGAAGACGTTCGCGGCGACCGCGTCGCCGTGATCAGCCAGGCTCTGGCCGCGCGCCGTTTCGGCGCAGATTCCCCACTCGGCCAGAGCCTGCGCATAGACAACAGGGACTATCAGGTCGTCGGCGTCATGCCCGCCTCGTTCGCCTTCCCCGTAAAGGAGGCGCAAGCCTGGGTCCCCCTCATGTCCACGCGCTTCGGTACGCGGGTGCGCGAAAACCGCTGGGCCGATGTCTACCGTGTCGTCGGGCGCCTCAAGCCGGGCGTCACGCTCGAACGTGCCCGCACCGACATGGCCCGCGTCTCCGCCGCCATGGCCGCCGTCTATCCCATCGAAGATCCCGACTTCGCCGGCTTCGGCGTCAACCTCGTTCCCATCCTCGAACAATCCACCGGCTCCACGCTCCCCAACCTCCTATGGCTTCTCGCGGGCGCTGTCGGCTTTGTCCTTTTGATCGCCGCCGCCAATCTCGCCAACCTGCTACTGGTTCGCGCCGAACAGCGCCGCAAAGAGTTCTCCATTCGCCTCTCGCTCGGCGCCACCCACGGAAGTCTCCTCAAACTGACCCTCGCCGAATCCGCCCTGCTCCTCGCCTTCTCGCTTGGCCTCGGCTACATCCTAGCCGACTCCCTCGTGGCCATGGCCGTTGCCTTTGGCCCCACTAGCATTCCGCGCCTGAACGAAGCAGCTCTCCGCGCCAACGTCCTCGCCACCGCATTCTCCGCCGCAGCCCTCGCATGCTTATTCGCCAATCTCATCCCCTACTGGCTTCTTCGCCGCCAGGCTCGTGGCTTCGGCGTTCGCGTCGAAAGCCGCGCCGTCACAGCCTCGCAATCCACGCGGCGTATGCAAGGCGCGCTCATCGTCGCCCAGCTCTCACTGTCGCTGATCCTCCTTGGCGGCGCGGGACTCTTCCTGAAAAGCTTCTGGAACAGTCTCTCGGCCGACCTCGGCATGCGGCGCGAAAACATACTCCTCGCCGAGGTCGAAAGGCCTCGCGATTCCAATTCTTCCGTCGTCCTTTCCGAACTCCTTGGCCGCCTGCGTGCCCTGCCGGGTGTTGTGGCTGCCGGGGGCATCTCCGACTTCTTCATCGTCCGCAATCCCGACTACGGCATGATTCCCGAAGGCAAGCCTCCCGTGCCCTCCGCGCCGCTTACCGCGGATGAAGTCACTCCGGGTTACTTCGCAGCCACCGGCGCGCGCCTCCTGCGCGGCCGCCTGCTCGACGAGCACGATTTCACAGGCAACCAGCGCAACGTGGTCGTCACCGAATCCGTCGCGTCCCGATACTGGGCCGGCGAGGACGCCATCGGCAAGCGGTTTCGCCACAATCCGACCGACTCTCCGAAGACCGTTGTCGGCATCGTCGCCGATATGCGCCGCTCAGGCATTGAGAGCCGGCCGCCTGGCCAGATCTTCCAGGCCGGATACCCGGGGAGTTCCACAATCGCCATTCGTACCGCCGGACACATTGATGGCTTGGTTACATCCGTCCGCCGCGAAATTCGCAATGCCCATTTCGTGATGCCCTCCGAGCCGCGCATGATCGAACAGGACCTCTCCACCTGGATGGCCCCGCGCCGCTTCCACGGCCTCGTCCTCGCCTCCTTTGCCGCGCTCGCCGTCCTGCTCGCCGCCCTCGGCGTCTACGGCGTCGTCCAATACTCCGTCCTCCAGCGGCAGCGCGAAATCGGCGTCCGCGTTGCCGTCGGCGCAACGCCCGCGCTCATCCGCGCCCTCATCCTCGGACAGGGCCTGCGCTACGCCGCCGCCGGACTCGCCCTTGGCATTGCCGGTTTCCTCGCCCTCGGCCGCGTCCTGCAATCTCTCTTGTTCGACGTGAAGCCCGCCGACCCGCTGGCCATCCTCGCCGCGGCCGCTTCGCTTCTCCTGGCCACGCTCGTGGCCTGTTGGCGGCCCGCAGCACGGGCACTTTCCATTAGCCCCGTGGACGTACTACGATCCGAGTAACTCCATGATTCACCTCTACAACATCGAAAAATCCGTTTCCGCGGGCGTTAACCGCTTCTTTATCCTGCGCGGCATCACGCTCGACATCCGTCCCGGCGAGTTCGTCACCATAATGGGACCCTCCGGTGCGGGGAAGTCGTCGCTGCTGAGTATCCTCGGCATGCTCGACCATGACTGGCGCGGCGAGTACACGCTTGCCGGTCACGAGGTTCACCGCCTCAAACCCAACCAGCGCATCGAGCTCAACCGCCGTTACATCGGCTTCGTTTTCCAGAGCTACCATCTGCTCGACGACCTCACCGTTTATGAAAACATCGACCTCCCCCTCTCTTACCGCAACATGAGTTCGAGCGCCCGTTCGGGCCGCGTCGCCGAGATTCTCGACAGGTTTCAAATTGTCGCCAAAAAAGGACTGTACCCTCCACAACTCTCCGGCGGCCAGCAGCAGTTGGTGGGCGTCGCTCGCGCCGTCGCAGCGCATCCGGAGATCATTCTTGCCGACGAGCCCACGGGAAATCTCCACTCCGGCCAGGCCAAGGAGATCATGGAACTCTTTGCCAAGCTCAACGAGCAAGGCACCACGATCATCCAGGTCACTCATTCCGAAGTGAACGCCGCCTACGGCCACCGTGTCATCACCATCCGTGATGGCTCCATCGAAAAGGATCAACGAATCCGCGAATACGTACCTACGTCACAGGGGTAGAAAATGGGACTTCTGCAGGACCTTCGCTACGCCGTCCGCTCGCTCTCGCGCAGCACCGGCTTCACGGCCGTCACGCTGGTCATGTTGGGACTCGCCATCGGCGCCAACACGGCCATCTTCCAGATGATCGACGCGCTGCTCCTGCAGGACCTCCCCGTGCGCGAACCGTCGCGCCTCGTGCGCCTCGATGAGCCCAGCTTCGCCTACCCCAGCTACCTCTCCCTCCAGTCGCAACTGACCGGTTCACAACCAGGCGCCGTTTTCACTGATGTCCTCGCCGTCACGCGCCAGCAGGTGCGCGCTGTCGTCGACAACAGCTCCGAATCTCTCATCGCCGCCACCGCGAGCGGCAACTTCTTCGATGTCCTCGGCGTTCCCGCCTTCCGCGGACGTGTCCTCTCGCCCACCGACGAAACACCCGGCTCGGACAACGCCGTTGCCGTCATCAGCCACGATCTTTGGCAGCGCCGTTTCGGTTCCAATCTCAGCGCGATTGGACGGCGGATCGAGCTCAACCGTGTGCCGTTCACGATTATCGGCATCGCCGCACCCGATTTCGAAGGCCCTTTTGTCGGTGCGCCTACCGATCTCTACGTTCTCGCCACCACCTACGGCGCGCTCAATCATAGAGAAGACGAGGATTGGCGCAAAAGCTACGGTTGGCAATGGCTTCACATCCTGGCCCGTCTCGCGCCCGGCGTTTCCTTGGAACAAGCCAACGCCGCCGTGAAGACCACTTGGCCGCGCGTCCACACCAACGGGCGTGACGTGAGACGCAACGTATTCCTCTCCGATGGCAGCGGCGGCATCTCCCATCTGCGCCGCCAGTATTCACAGCCGCTTAAGGTTCTGCTCGGCGCGACCGGCCTCATTCTCCTGCTCGCCTGCGCCAACCTTGCCAACCTTCTCTTTGCTCGCATGACCGCGCGCAACTCCGAATCCGCGCTTCGTCTGTCACTAGGCGCTTCGCGTGGACGCCTGCTGCGCGGTTACTTTGCCGAAACGCTCCTGCTGTGTGCGTCCGGCGCCGCCATCGGGTGGTTCGTCAGCGGTTGGACGATCGAGATTCTCACCACATTTCTGTCCGGTCCCGGCGAACCCATCCGCCTCAACATCGAAGCCAACTCGCGCACCTTGGCCTTCTCCGCCGCGGCTTGCTTGATCACCGCCCTCCTGTTCGGACTCGCCCCCGCCCTGCGTGCCTCGCGCCAGCATCCCGCCTCGCTCCTCCAGAGTCACGCCCGCTTGTCCAGCGACCGCGCCGGATGGCTCGGCCGCGCCCTCGTCACTGTGCAGATTGCAATCTCAGCCTGCCTCCTGATCGGCGCGGCGCTGCTCGTGCAAACCCTCTTCCGCCTCACCAATCAACCCGCCGGCTTCCGTGCCGAAGGCGTCCTCCACGTCGAGCTCAACCTCATCGAAGCCGCCTACTCCAAGGAAGCGATGATCGACTTCTACCAGCGCCTCACCGAGCGCGTCGGCGGCCTCCCCGGTGTCCAAGCTGCGGGCGTTACCTGGAAACATCCCATCGCAGGTGGCGGTTGGACAACCAATGGTTACCGCTACTCCGGCGGGCCCGCCGTTCGGCCGGACAATCCACCGAGCACGCATGTGAATGTCATCGGTCCCGGCTACTTTGCCGCTATCGGTTCGCGCATGCTAGCCGGCCGCGAGTTCAGTTGGAGCGATACCACATCGCGGCCGCCCGTAGTGATTGTGAATGAAGCATTTGCTCGAGCGCATTGGCCCAACACGAACGCCATCGGACAGTGGTTTCGAATGGATGATTCCGGTCCCCTGCCATATGAAGTGGTCGGTGTCACCCAGAGCTACCAATACCGCAACTACTATCAGCCCGCCCCACCTACCGTATTTATGGCCTTTCAGCAGATGCCTGGCTCCATCGGCGGCCTTCCGCTGGATCTCGAAGTCCGTTCGGCAAACCCGGCGCAAATCGCCCCTTCTATCCGCCGTGTAATCGAGAATCTCGATTCCAAACTTCCCGCCGACATGGAACTCCTCACCTCACGCCTCAAACGTGCGGTCGGACGTGAGAGCCTTCTCGCCTGGCTCAGCGCCATTCTGGCCATGCTCGCCTTCGTCATCACTGCCGTCGGGCTCTATGGCGTTGTCGCTTTCCAATTGCGCCGCCGCACACGCGAACTCGGCCTGCGCATGGCCCTCGGCGCAACCCCCGAAACGCTTGTGACCTCCACAGTCCGGGATGGTTTGCGCTTCCTTGCACTCGGCCTCCCTCTCGGCCTCGCGCTTGCCTGGTTCACTTCGACGTTTCTCGCAAGCTTCCTTTTCGGCATCCAGCCGCACGACCTCGCCACGTTCGCCGCCGTTGCCGCCATCCTCATCGCCGCCACGCTCGCCGCATGTTGGCTCCCGGCGCGTTGGATCATCCGCGCCGACCCCGCCGCATCTCTTCGTTATGAGTGAATTATCATGAGTACACTGCTCCAGGACCTCCGCTTCGCGACGCGCATGATTTTCAAGACGCCCGGCCTCACCGCCGCCGCGGTGCTTATCCTCGCCATCGGAATCGGCGTGAACCTCAGCATCTTCGTCCTCACGAACTCGCTGCTCTTGCGTCCGCAACCCGGCGTTGCTTCGCCAGAGTCGCTCCTCATGCTCGGCCGAACACAGGAAGGCCGTGGCTTCGACACCTTCTCCATTCCTAATCTCGTTGACTTCCGTGACCAAAGCCGCACGCTTTCCGCCCTCGCCATCGTTGACATGATGTCCTCCTACGGCCTCAACGCCGATGGCCTCACCGAGCGTGTCGAAGCCTCCGAGGTCTCCAGCAATTTTTTCGATCTCCTTGGCGTCTCCACCGCCGCCGGCCGCAAGTTCGTTGCTGCCGATGATGTGCCTGGCGCACCGCCCGTGGCCATCATCAGTCACCGTTACTGGCAGCAGCGCTGGCATGGCGACCGCTCCGTTCTGGGCAAGCAGATCCTCCTCAATGGCCAACCGTTCGCTATCATCGGTGTCGCCGCGCGAGGGTTCGACGGCCCGCTCCTCGGCCGCTCCGTTTCTCTCTACATACCCATCCACGCCTTCGCCGTTTGGCCCGGCGGCTCTGAGCGCCTGACCTTCCGTGCCGGTTCGTCCGTCATGGCCCTCGCACGCCCGAAGCCCGGCGTGTCCATAGAACAGGTCCGCCAGGATCTCGGCGCCATCGCCGTCCGCCTGCGCGAACAGTTTCCCCGCGAAAACGAGGGCCGTGGCATCGCCGTCGAGCACTATCATCCCTTCGGCCGTCCCTCGGCTGTGCGCGAAGCCTGGTTTCTCAACGGCGTCCTCCTCGCCGCATCGCTTCTCGTGCTGATTGTCGTCTGCGCCAACGTCGCCAACCTCCTCCTCGCCCGCGCCGCCACCCGCCGCCGCGAAGCCGCTATCCGCCTTGCACTCGGCTCCAGCCGCTGGCGTCTCGTTCGCCAGATGCTCCTCGAAGGCGTGCTCCTCGCTACGCTCGCCATGGTCTGCGGATTCTTCGCCGCCTCCTGGAGCGCCGACGCCATTCTCGCCTTCCTCCCCAACATCCCCGAAGTGAAGCTCAGCCTCGATCTCTCGCTTGACTATCGCGTCGCTCTCTTCGGCGGCCTGCTCGCCTTCGTGGCTACGCTGGTGATCGCCATTCCGCCCGCGTTCTTCGACGGCCGCCAAAGCCTCGCCCCCGTTATTAAATCAGGCGAACGGTCTTCTACCCCAGGCCGCACCTGGCTGCGCAGCGGACTCACCGTCGTGCAAGTCGCACTCTGCGTGGTTCTCGTTGCCGCCGGCGCGCTGATGCTTCGCACCATCAACGGCCTTCGCACAATCGATCCCCGCATGAACGTCGACAATGTCCTGCTCGTCTCTTTCGATCCCGGAATGATGGGTTACACCGAGGCGCAGGGCCGGCCCATCATGGAGCGCATGCTCGAACGCTTCCGCGCGCTACCAGGCGTGCAGATGGCCGCGCACGGCACTGTCATGCCATTTGGCATGACCACCATGGGCATTGGCCCCATCTCCGGCGGCGTGGCCCAAACGCCCGTCCCCGTCGCCTGCAATTTCATTAGTACCGATTACTTCCGCACTCTCGGCATCCCCATCCTGCAAGGCCGCGAGTTCCTTCCCTCCGACACGAGCGGCGCCCCCCTTGCCGCCATCGTCAACGAAACTCTCGCTGCACGCTTCTGGCCTGGCCGCAGCCCCGTCGGTCAAACATTTACGCTGCCCGCTGACGACGGCCAACCTCGAAATGCCACCGTCGTCGGTATCGCCATGAATTCGCGCTACAGCGAAGCCACCGCGCCCGACCGCCCCTTCTACTACTTGCCTAACGCGCAAAACTATCGTTCCCGCGCGACGTTCCTTCTCCGCACCTCCGTGCCGCCTCTATCGCTTCTCGAATCCGTCCGCAAGGCC
>DASRHX010000969.1:0-3173 GCA_035650295.1 Bryobacteraceae bacterium
AGTGTCGTTGCTCGGGCTGAGCAGCAGGCGCTTGCGGTTGGCTGCGCTGATAGGGCTGCCCGAGAAGTAGTAGTGAAGATCGCCGTGGAAGCTGTTACCGCCGGACTTGTGACGGCGCTGACCACGCCACCGAGGGCGCCGCCGTATTCGGCGGAGATTCCGCCAGTCTTCACTTGCACTTCCTGGAGGATCTCAAACACGGCATCCTGGCGCGACTGGCCGTTCAACAGGGAATTGGTGGAGATGCCGTCGATGGTGAAGTTGTTCTCGGCACCGCTGGCGCCATTGACCTGAATGCCGCCTTCGATCTCGCCGGAGTTGGTCGACGTCGAAGCGAGGGCGAGCGATTGGAAGCTGCGCGCCTTCGGCAGACGGTCAAACTCTTCGGCCGTGATGTTGTTGGCCATCGTTGTATTCGTGGTGTCGATCAGCGGAGCCGCATCGGTCACCTGGATGGCCTGTTCAGTGGAGCCAACAGCCATCTTGGCGTCGACGGTGAACGTCTTGCCGAGAAGGAGGTTGACATCGCCCACCTCATACGTCGTGAAACCCTTGAGTTCGAAACGAACTGAATAGTGGCCCGGTTCCAGGTTGCGCGCCTGATAGGCCCCGCTGGCTCCGGTGGTCGTTTCGAATGTACGGCCTGTTGTCTTGTTTGCAACAACCACTTTGACTCCCGGTAATACCGCTCCGGTGGAATCCATGGCCGTGCCGCTAATTTCGCCAAAACGCTCCTGAGCCGTGGCAATAGCGCCGGCGGCGAGGAGAAGGAGGAGAGAGAAAACCGCGCTGTGGACGATGCCCCGTTGCAAGTGCGCAACGGAACTCCACAACCGCGGGACTGCGGTGTGAATGTGTTTCATAAACCCTTTCCCTAAATCAGCAAATTGAACGACATCCCAAAAGTCAGGAGAGAGCGTCCTGGGTCTTTGGGAGACCACCCAACTCACTACTCCCCGGCCTGGTAAGCCGAGGCACCTCGCATGGGATCGCTGGCCATCCTCCAACGACTGGACTCATTTAAATTCTGAATACAGACATGAGTCCTGAAGCATGCGAGATGTCTAATGTGTAACACGAAACACGGACGTTGGATATAAGAACTAGCCGGAAAATGACGTTTGAATGGGTAAAAATGTGTCTCGCCCACTTTGTCGTGGTTGTTGATCGGAATTAGGGTATTTACCTGGGCTGGGTGATTTCACCCACCAGGGTTGCGATAGCGCTGTCACGGAACGGTATCCCGCCTCCCAAGAGATTGTCTAATGACATGTAGTTATATGGCACATCCGGCCAAACTCCCACGTTTTCAATGTAATGCGTAACGGGGTAGTTGCTTATGGCGACCTCGTTCGGGCGGAACATTAAACTTAGGGTTGTGTATGAGTAGAACTCCGAGTATGGTCCCGACTCTCGTCCCTCAATGGTTCCACCGGCGCCATTGGTCCGGAACCCGAAGACAAGACCGCGCCGTGAGTCCTGAAAATTCGCCGAAAATGCGTCGCTTCCAGAGGCGCTAAATTCATCCACAAGCAAGATGGCCGGCTTGGTGTAGACAACGGCGGCCGCCGTGCGGTCCCGCGAATCCGAACACAAAGGAAGCGGGGCGGTCCGGCCCCTCGGCCGGCTCTGGGCCGCAAGCACCTCATCCAGAAATCCCCGGTAGGCGGCAATGACCTGCGGTGGCGCCTGAGCCTGGGTCAAAGCATCAATGGCTTGCTCAAAATAAGTCGCGAACCGGTAGGAGCCGCGAATCTCAAATAGAATCGAACGAAAGCCGCCGGGAATCAGGCGCCGGAGCAACTCCTCCATATAACAGGCGCCGCCACCCGGGTTCCGCATGATGTCGAGGATCAGTCCGTCGGTGTTCTGGTTGAAGAACTGCATCTCGGTTTCGAATTGGCGCAAGGCAGTGGCCGTCGTGGTCCTCGGCGCAAACGTGGGAATGCGGAGGTAGCCGATTCGGGTCGTGCCGGAATTGAAGGTGCCGGAGAAGTATTCGTCGGAGGAGAGCCGGCCCTGGCGCTGCACGAATCCCGGGGGCAGAACAAATGCCGGCTGGCTGCCAAAGTTCAGCACGGCGTCGGTCTCAGTCTGGATACGAGCTTGTTGGAGCGGTGCAAGCGCGGTAACCCACGGTGGGAAGTAGTCGTCCGGTTCGACGGTTTTCTCCACGGTTGGGGAAGCCCTGAATACGGGCGAGGGAGTGGTGCCCCCTTCGCTCAAGGGCACTCCCGATTTGATCACGGGAATCGTATAGGCTTGCTCGGCCCCCGTGGTCCTGGACTTGATGGTCACCTCGACGGTGTCTCCCACTTTGTAGGCCAGCGGATTGTTCGATTGCGCACCCGAGAACACGCGCTGCAACGCCCTGCGACGCCGCGACCAGACATTGGCGCCAACCACCAGCGCGACGTTCGCGTCGATCACCTCTTCGACCGGCCGGCCGTTCACCAGCACCACTTCGTCGCCAATCTGAAAGGGAAAGCGTGACACGGGAAGCGAGGTGCGGCTGATGCTGTCGATAATCGCCTTACCGTCGTAAATGTCGGCATGCATTCCGGTCGAGTACGTGAAGCTGGAATGGATCAGGAAGCTCGAATGCGAGTCCTGCAGGGAAGCCACGTATTGACCCAAGACTTCGTAATACTCGATGTCGCTCTTGGTCGCTCGTACTCTGGCGATCCAAGGCGAGAGGTTGTAGAAGTCGAATCCGATCACGTCGCGCTTCCACTCGTACGGAGCGTAGAGCTTGGCATACTCGGCGGCGACGATGCGAAGGTCCAGTTCCTTCTGTTCCGGCGTCAGTGCGGCGAAAGCGGATGCCGCAACGAGGCCGCACAGCAATGCGATGGCGCGAGTGATGAGTCTGCACCTCATGGCTACTGGTTCCTCCCGATCTCTTCCAAAATCGCCGCCGTGAAGGCGTCACTGAACAGCTTTCCGTTAGACATCAGGTTTTCGCGCGTCATGTAGTCGAAGTTGATTTCCGGCCGGACGCCGACGTTTTCCAACCGGTTCGTCGTGCCGTAATCGTTCGTGCCGATGTAGCGATTGCGTGTGCCTATGGCCCACGTAACCGAAGTGAGGGACTCGGAGTAGAACCCGGCGTCGGTGACATAGACGGAGCCTCCGGCGCCGTTGGTGCGGTAGCCAAACAACGGTCCGCGCCC
>DASRHX010000970.1:0-7617 GCA_035650295.1 Bryobacteraceae bacterium
GACGGCATGCGCGATCCGCCGCCGGGCATCTTCAGCGAATCGCCGCCAGACCCGTCGATTTCGTTGTGCGATCCGATAAACCCCAACCCGTCCTCGGTCGAAGGCTCAATTAAAAACGCACCCGCCCCGTCGCCAAACAACACACAAGTGGCGCGGTCCTTGTAATCGATGATGCGCGACATTGTGTCGGCGCCAATGACGAGCACTTTCTTCTGCGTTCCCGCCATCACCAAGCCAGCAGCCGTCGTGATGCCGTAAATGAAGCCGGCGCAAGCGGCCGACAGATCGAATCCCCAGGCGTTGGTCGCTCCAATCTTATCTTGCACCAGGCACGCCGTGGCCGGGAAGAACATATCCGGCGTCACCGTGCAAACGATAATGGCGTCGAGTTCCGAGGCCGGGATCCCGGCTTCGAGCAG
Organism: Bryobacteraceae bacterium; assembly: GCA_035650295.1. GTDB lineage: Bacteria > Acidobacteriota > Terriglobia > Bryobacterales > Bryobacteraceae > JAFLBB01. The sequence goes on from DASRHX010000970.1 coordinate 420, forward strand.
CGCCGCGCTGGCGGCGTTGGCCGCCATGTCCGAGGTTGCAACGTCAGGGCCAGCAATGTGCCGCTCGGAAATGCCCGTGCGCGTGAGAATCCATTCGTCCGAGGTCTCCACCATCTTTTCAAGGTCGGCATTAGTTAATACATGAGGGGGAACAAATGTTCCCACGGCGGAGATCTTCGGTATCGGCATGTTAAGTTGTGGATGAGCGCGGGTTCAGGCAGCCACACGGCCCAATCTGCTATCGTAAGGTTTCTCTGCGATGCAAGTCCAGAGCGCACTTCTGTTTGAAACCCCGGAGCAGCTCTACGCCAGGGTTTTCCGCGAACTTCGCCCGCGTACCCCCATGCCCGGCTTCACTGTGCACTATCGCCGCTTCGCCAACGCAAACTCGTTCATCCGTATGCGCGAAGGCAGCGTGGAGGTACGCATCACCGATGTGCTGGAAGGCGCTCCCGCACCCATTCAGGAGGCGCTCGCCTGGATTTTGCTTGGCAAATTATTTCGCCGCGAAATTCCCGCCGCCTGGTCGGATCGCTATCGCCGTTGGATGAATCGCGCGGACGTGCGCCGCCATTTGCACCTGTTGCGCCAGTCGCGCGGCCGAAAGTACATCAGTGGGCCGCAAGGCGTGCACCACAATCTGGAGACCGTTTTCGAAGACCTGAATTACCAATTTTTCCACGGATTGATGGGCCGCCCCGAGCTCGGTTGGTCGCGCAGGGTGTCGCGCCGGCTGCTCGGTCACTTCGACCCCTCGCACAACGCCATCGTCATCAGCCGCGTGTTCGATTCGCCCTCCGTTCCGCGCCTGGCGCTCGAATACGTGATGTTCCACGAGATGCTCCACCTGCGCTATCCCGTCGAGCACAAGGGCGCGCGGCGCTGCGTGCATACTTATGAATTCCGTGCCGCCGAAAAACAATTCCCTCAATTGAAAGAAGCGAAAGCCATCCTCAAAACACTATGAGCCGTATTGACGCACTCAAAGGCATGCTCGAACAGGACCCGGCCAACAGCCGCTTCCGTTACATGCTCGCCATGGAACACGCGAACTCGGGAGATCTCGAATCCGCCGCCGCGCAGTTCAACGAAATCCTGGCGCACGATTCGACGTATTCGGCTGCCTACTTCCATGGCGGCCAGACGCTGGAAAAACTGGGCCGCCTCAACGACGCGCGCGCTCTCTATATCCGCGGAATCGAAGCCACCACCCAAAACGGGGACATGCATACGCGCAGCGAATTGCAGGGCGCGCTCGACATGTTGGGGTGAGGGCGAGTTACTTTCTCAAGTAGTAATACGCGCCCGCGGTGACCTTGGTGACGCGGCCATTCGCGTCAACGTCGAACACAGCCAATTCACCTAGCGAAGCACCTGTCAGCATGCGGAAACGGTTCTCTCCAACCGGTTCCAGTCGCACGCGGGCGTCGAGAGGATCCTCCGCGTCCGGCGCATAACCCACCAGTTCGCCGTCAATCACGTCGATGATGAATTCCGAGGTCTTCCAGCGGTAGGTTCCTTTGTACTTCTCCCACTCAGGCTTGGCGGGAAACTTCTCCTTTTCCGGAACCAGCGCGGGGGCGACCATTTGGAACGCCTTATCCACGTATAAGTCGGGGTTGCCATCGTTCGAATTGGTAAGCACGATGACGCCGATCTTCGACTCCGCATCGAAGGCTACGCTCGTACGGTAGCCGCCCAGCGAGCCACCATGGCCAGCGAGCGTACGTGCGCCCAGCTTCCGCAATGAGAAGCCGAGCCCCCATCCCGAAGCCCACGACGGCTGCACCCAATGCGGCCGCCTCATCTCTTCGAGCGTCGATAGCTTCAGGACGCCCGGGTCGCCCTTGAACTGGAAACTGACGAAGCGCGCGAGGTCCTCCACATTCGTCGCCAGACTTGCCGCAGGCGCAATGCCTTTGCAGTCCGTGAACTCCTCGGCCTCCCTTGCTTGCCCCGCCACGCGCGCGCCGTACCCCGCCGCGAGGCCAAACGAATTTGCCCGCGGTAATGGAAGTGACGCCGTCATGCCCAGCGGTTTCAACACATGCTCGGTGACATATTCGCTCCATTCCATTCCGCTCAGTTTGGAAACAATCTCACCTTCAAGGGAGACAGCCAGATTCGAATACTTCCACTTCGTCGCGGGCGGGTAGACAGCATCCTGCGAGGCGAGCATCGTCCGCATCTGGTCGCGCGTGGGAAACGCCTTCGTATTCCAATAGGGCATCGCCGATTCGCGAGGCAAGCCGGAGAGATGCGTCATCAAGTGCCAAATCTGGATCGGAACCTCGCCCTTGGCCGAGCGCAGGCGGAACCAATCGACGTGTTTCGCCACGGGGTCGTCCAGCCGCAGCTTGCCCGCATCGCGCAATTGCATCACCGACGTTGCCGTGAACAGCTTCGTGATGGAGGCTACGCGGTAGAGGGTTTGCGGAGTCGCCGGCATCCGGTTGTTCAAGTCCGCGTAGCCGTAGCCCTTGGCGAACACCAACTCCTGGTCGCGCACGATGCCGATCGACAGACCAGGCTGTTCGCGTTCAGCCGCCTTCGTCTGCACCCAGTGGTCGAAAACGCGAAGCGCATCTTGCGCTTTTGCCGGCAGCGCCGAGGGCGCCGAACCGGCGGCAAACAGACAAATCGTGAAGGCAAAAAGCGTGGCAAGCAATCTCATGGATGGAGTTTCGCACGAAACTCCGCGCGCTACCCAATCAGCCGCCCGGCTTCATCTCGCAGGATGGAATAGACGGCATTGTCGAGCCATCGCCCATCCACGTTTTGCACGCGCCGTAACGTGCCTTCGAGCGTGAAACCCAGCCGTTCGGGCACGGCGCGGCTGCGTGTGTTACCAGTGGCCGCGCGAATTTCCACCCGCTCCAGGGCGAGTTCCTCAAAGCAATAGCGGGTGACTGCGAGGGCCCCGGCGGTTACCAACCCATGGCCTTCCCATTCGCGGCCCAGCCAGTAACCAATTGCCACATGCCGGTTATGCCAGTCGATCGGATGCAGACCCACGCATCCGGCCAACCGGCCCTCCACCCACACCCCCGCGTGGAATCCGTCGCCTTCGCTAAACTGCTTCAGCGCGGAGCGCAGGAACTTCTTCACATCGGCAGCCGAATATGTCCAGGCGATCCACGGCAGCCAAGGGCGCAGGTGCTCTCGATTGGCATCGGCGAGCGCGAACAACTCGTCGGCATCGCGCAGTTCAAGCAAACGGAGTTCGAATTCGACACCTTTCGTGGTCGTGAGCGGCCAGCGGAACATACATACAGAGTAAATTGCAGAGGATAAAACTGTGCGCCCCGTTCACCCCAATAGTTCACGCATGCCCAGGTTCCGCACCAGTCGCAGTAGCGAATTGGGGTGTATGCCAAGCAGCTTCGCCGCACCCTTATAGTCGCCGCCGGCCTGGCCCCAGGCACGCACGATTGCTTCGCGCTTGGCCTCGCCCACATTCTTCTGATAGGCGCCCGCTATCCCCGCGGCGCCGCCCATGTCCATGATGATCTCCGGCAGATCTTCCGGCCTTACCTCGCCGGACTCGCATAAGACCGCGGCACGTTCCATCGCGTTTTCCAACTCGCGCACGTTACCTGGCCAGTGGTAGCGCGACAGGCACTGAACGGCAGCCTCGCTGATGCGCAGTCCCTTGCGCCCGAACCGCTCCGCCGACAGAGCCAGAAAATGCAACGCCAGTTCCGGAATGTCCCGCACGCGCTCCCGCAGAGCCGGCAGGCGCACGGTGACCACATTCAAGCGATGAAACAGGTCTTCGCGAAACCGTCCGTGTTTGGTCTCCTCCTGCAGGTCGCGATTGGTCGCCGCTACCAGACGGATGTCGAGTGGCAGCGTTCTTGTCCCACCGACGCGCTCAAATTCCCTTTGCTGCAGAACGCGCAGTAGCTTCGCCTGCACCCCCAGGGGAAGTTCGCCGATCTCATCCAACAGAATGGTCCCGCCCGAGGCCATTTCCAGCTTGCCCTTCTTCTGGGACGATGCGCCGGTGAATGCTCCTCTTTCGTGGCCGAAAAGCTCGCTTTCCACAAGATGATCGGGCAACGCCGCACAGTTGATGGCGACAAAAGGCGCCTGCCGCCGCTGGCTTGCGGCATGCAAGGCGCGCGCCGCCAGTTCCTTGCCGGTGCCGGTCTCTCCCAAGACGAGCACGGTCACATCCTGCGGCGCCACGCGCTCGATCACCCTGAACACGCGCTCCATGGGAGCGCTTCGCCCAATCATCCCCGAGTCCGGCCCAAGGCGCTCTACCAATAACGCATTTTGCGTCTCGAGCGACTCCACTTCGCGCGCGTTCTCGAGCGCCAGCGCGGTCATCAACGCGATCTCGCTCCAACCCTCCGTGCCCGCCTCGGCTTTCATACGTAAACCAAGGGCACCCGCCAATCCGCCGCGCACGTAGAGTGGCAGAATCTGCCAACGCCCGCCTGGGGTCAGAACCGCTCCCTCCTGATCCATCCGCTCAAGCGCCTCGCACAGCGCCTCGCCTTCGCGGCGCCACTCGGAGCGTTCGCGCAGCTGTGCCTGCAGATCCGGCACACGAACGCCCATCAGAAGGAAGCCGCCGTCGCAATGCAACAACTCGCCGATGAGGGCGATCACCTGCGCTTCGAGCAGGCGCGCAACCTGAGGATCGGAGGCCACCGCCATCGAACGCACGAGCGTCTGCACCGTGCACGCCTTTAACAACGCCTCGCCCGCGGGTTTCGTCTGCTCTCCGCCCGCCTCGTCCTCACAGTAGATGAACCGGCTGGCCCCAATTGAGAGCTGATCTCCATTGGTCAGCACACTGTGTAATACGTGTTGACCGTTCAAAAAGGTCCCTCCAGGTGTCTTGAAATCTTGCAGCCAATACCGGCCGCCATCCTTTTCAATCAGGCAGTGGCGCCAGCCACACGCCTGGTCCTGAATCGTAAGAGACGATCCGGGCGCCCGGCCGATCAGAAACTCGCCATCGGCCACCAAAGTTATCTTGCGACCCGGCGTGGCTCCCTTTACTTCCAATAACCAAGCCTCATTCGTTGCCTGCATGCGGATTTTCGGGACGATTCTATTGCCTTCTATCCAATCGGTTTAGGTACATGAACCATCGGGTTCACAAATGGCCTCAACTTGGCCGCGATGATCCCACCAATCGTTTGAAAACAAACGGTCGGCCCGACCCTCGCGAGTTTGGCCACATGCCTGTATCCCAATAACGCGACGCCACAAGGAGGCGCCAGCTCATGAAGAACACTTTTTCTCACGTTACTCGCGCGGCGACTTTGGCCGTTTCTATGATCGCGGCCGGCCAACTCCAAGCCCGGCTTATGCCCAACCTCTCGGTTACCGTACCCTTTGACTTCATCGTCTCCGGGAAGAGTCTTCCGGCGGGCACCTATAACATACTCTCCACGAACTCAATTAGCGGTGCCCCAACATTCCTTGTGCGCAACGCTGCCGGGAAAAATCAAGCCTTCTCCGTAATGAGCGGCCGTTCGTGGCCTTCCAAGGCCGGAAATTCCTCACGGGTGATCTTCGCGTGCCGCGCTGAGAGCTGTTACTTAAAAGAACTGAAGTTCGATGCGAATGAGGGTTACTTCGCCCCGTTACCCAAGATGAGCCCGGCTCAACAGGAGCGGCAGGTCGCTCTCGACGCGCGCTTCACTCCAGCCGGCAAATAATTTCGGCAAAGACATTTCACGATTGTGAATGAGCCGATTCGCGGTTCGCCTGCATGTTCATCTACATTAACCACACGGTTTGCGAATGTTTGCGCCGTCCTTCATCCGGCTGCGCCAACTCTCTCAAAACAAACGAGGCGACATTTGGCTTCCGCCGTGGCCAGCCGGTTGCATTGAAAGAGGCGAACGCCAAACTAGGAGGCTTACTAAGAATATGAAAAACAAATTGATGAACATTTCGCGCGCCGCGGCTCTGGCCGTTTGCGCGTTTGCGGCTACGGAAGCTCAAGCAGGGTCCATGCCGGACATTTTGATGAACGTTCCCTTCGACTTCGTTGTCTCCGGGAAAACGCTGCCCGCAGGCGAGTACCGCGTGTTCCGCGCCAATACTATGAGCGCCACGCCGGCGTTTGTCGTTCGCAACATGCGAACCAAATCAGCGGCCATCGCGGTCATGATGCAGCGTACCCCGGGCGGCTCGGATAAGGCGGAGGCGACGTTCGTTTGCAGCGAAAACAAGTGCTACTTCCGCGACATGAAGGTCAACGGTATGGAGAGCTACTTCGCTGCCGTACCGCGTAAGTCTTCCGCGCAGAAGGAAAAGATGACATCCGTGGCGTTGCGCCCGTCAGTCAACGCCGACTAAGTTCCCTCCCATTCCTCCCCGTCCCGCGCCCCGCGTACCCGTCCTCATTGGGTACGTGGGGCGTTTCGGCATTACGGTTTCAGTCCAAACAGATCCGGCGGCACGCGCTTCCAGGTAAAGCGCTGCGGATTGATTGCCGTGGCGCCAGGCGTATCGACCTCGATGATCTCGCCCGCAATCGGTTCATACGCAGCGCGGAAGGCAATAGCCGCCTTCACAACGAGGATCTTCTGCCGCTCGGGCAGAATGCCCGCACTGATCAATTGGTGTAGAGAGAACGGCACCATCCGTTCGGTCGTCAGCAGGACATAGCTTCCTAACTCCCGCGTCGAGCCATCGACTTCAATGACCGCCGAAAGCCCCTGATCGTAGTACATCTGTCCGCCATGGCGGATCTCGGTCTCGCGGAACTTGCCGTCGTAGATCGTCTTCACGCGGCCTGTCACCTTCACCGGCGCGCCGTGCAGCTTGTCGATCTTTCCTCCCACGAGGCCCTCGAAGCGGCCGCCAACACCCGCCTGCACCGCCGCCGCGACAGCTGCGCGATCGGCCACCGTCACCACCCAACCCTTAGCTTTCTGCTTCTGCAACTCGTCCAGCATGAACGTGGCATCTCCCGCCGACCCGCCACCAATGTTGTCGCCCATCTCAACGAGCACGACTGGCGATTTCGCGCTGGCCATGGCGCGGCGCACCGCTTCGGCCGGCTCGGGAACGTTCAGTTTCAAGCCACCACGCGTCGCCCACAACATGTCGCTCAGCTTCTTAGCGATCGCGTGCGCTTTCTCGCGGTCGCCGTCGGTGGCCACCACGACGCTGGCCCCCATCGCCGGAACATCGGCATACTGATAGCCGCCAGAGACGCTGACGG
>DASRHX010000971.1:0-6646 GCA_035650295.1 Bryobacteraceae bacterium
GCACTCGTCGGGCGTGATGATGCCGGGGCAGTTTGGTCCAATGAGGCGAACCTTCTTGCCGGAGGCGGCGCGCTCGTCGATGATCCGTTTGACGGGAATCATGTCGCGAACAGGGATGCCTTCGGTGATGCAGACGATCACTTCGATTCCCGCGTCGACGGCTTCGAGGATACCGTCGGCGGCAAAGGGAGGCGGAACGAAAATGACGCTTGCGTTGGCGCCAGTGTCCTTTACTGCCTGGGCGACGGTATCAAACACAGGACGGTCCAAATGTATTTGGCCACCTTTGCCCGGTGTGACGCCGCCCACCACTCGCGTGCCGTAATTGATGGACTGTTGCGCGTGGAAGGTGCCCTGCGAGCCCGTGAAACCCTGCACGAGCAGGCGTGTATCTTTATTGACTAATACGCTCATCGTTGAACTCTCCTCGCGCGCTTACTTCGAGCCCGCCACGGCGGCGACAACTTTTTCGGCGCCGTCCTTCATACCTTCAGCGACGATGAAGTCCAAGCCGCTCTCTTTCAAGATGCGCTTGCCTTCCTGCACGTTCGTGCCCTCCATGCGCACCACAATGGGGATGCCGACTTGCAACTCGCGCGCGGCGTTCACGACGCCGGTGGCGAGGATGTCGCAGCGCAGGATGCCGCCAAAGATATTAATGAACACGGCTTTCACGGCTGCGTCGCTCAAAAGGATGCGGAAGGCGTTTTTGATCTGCTCCTCGTTGGCGCCGCCGCCGACATCGAGGAAGTTGGCCGGTTCGCCGCCCGCGTACTTGATGATGTCCATGGTGGCCATGGCGAGTCCGGCACCATTCACCATGCAGGCGATGTTGCCATCCAGCTTGATGTAGTTGAGGCTGAACTTGGAGGCTTCAACTTCGAGCGGGTCTTCTTCGGCCAGGTCGCGCAGGTCGATGAACTCCTTATGGCGGAACATGGCGTTGTCGTCGAGGTTGATTTTGGCGTCGAGCGCGAGAACGCGGCCGTCGGTGGTGAGCAGGAAGGGATTGATTTCCGCGAGTGAGGCGTCGATTTCGTCGTAGGCCTTGGAGAGCTGCATCATGGCCTTGACGGCAGCGTTGATGGCGGGTGCGGGCAGACCGATGCCGAAGGCAAGCTTGCGGGCCTGAAAGGCGCTGAGACCGATGCCGGGCTCGATGGTTTCCTTGAGGATCTTTTCGGGAGTGTGCGCGGCCACCTCTTCGATATCCATACCGCCTTCGCTCGAAGCCATAAAGACGTTTCGGCCAGTGGCGCGATCGAGCGTGATGCCGAGATAGAATTCCTTTTCAATCGGCAGCGCTTCTTCGATCAGCAGGCGTTCCACACGCTGGCCCGCCGGGCCCGTCTGATGCGTGACCAATTGCATACCGAGAATGGCGTGAATGTAGCGGCCGGCGTCTTCTACAGTCTTGGCGACTTTCACACCGCCGCCTTTGCCGCGGCCACCGGCGTGAATTTGGGCTTTCACGACCACAAATCCGCCCATCCCTTTGGCCGCCGTTTCCGCTTCCTCAAGCGTGAAGGCGACCTTGCCTTTGGGTACCGGTACACCATAATGGGCAAGAATTGTTTTGGCTTGATACTCGTGGATTTTCATTCAGAATCCTCAGATGCTCCCACACGAATCCCCCCAGAGCCGCTCATAAGTGTGGGGCGTGAAGGTTTGATTTTTCCGGCTGTGCTAGGATGCGGAGACAGTCGAAACTTCAATATAACATGCCCTTTCTCGACTACCTGCATCAGGCAGCCGACCGCCTTTCGTTGTCCGCCGATCAGGCCGAGGACGCGCTGAATCTTATTCTTGCGGGCGAGGCGACCGTACCGCAGATTACGGCGCTGCTGACGGCATTGCGCGTCAAAGGGGAGACGGCGGCCGAACTGACGGGCTTTGCGCGGGCGATGCGAAAGCACTCGCTGCCGATCCCAACCGAGGGTGTGCAGCGTCCGCTGATCGACACCTGTGGGACCGGCGGCGATGGCCATGGTACGTTCAACATTTCGACAGTGGCCGCGTTCGTGATTGCAGGCGCAGGGTTGCCGGTGGCCAAGCACGGGAATCGCAGCATCTCGTCGCGATGCGGGAGCGCAGATATTCTCGAAGCGTTAGGCGTACAAATTGCGCTGAGCGCGGAACAGATGGGCGAGGCGCTGAGGCAGTGCGGTATCACGTTTCTCTATGCGCCCGCCGTTCATCCGGCCATGAAGCATGTGCAACCGGCGCGGTTGGAGCTGAAGATGCGCACCATATTCAATCTTCTCGGGCCGCTCACGAATCCGGCGCGCGCCGATGTGCAACTGATTGGCGCGCCGTCGGCTGCCGCCGCCGAATTGATGGCCAATGCGCTCACAAGGCTGCCCGTGCAGCGGGCACTGGTGGTGCACGGCACGGACGGGTTGGACGAGATCACGACGACGGGACTGACCATCGCCTATGAAGTCTGCCGTGGTGAAGTGCAGCAGCGGTCATTGATGCCGATGGAATTCGGGCTTCCGCTGGCGTCGATGGCGGATTTGGCGGGAGGGGATGCACAGGCCAACGCGACGATCGCGCGTGCGATTCTGGGCGGCGCGCATGGTCCGCAACGCGACGTGGTGGCGGCCAACGCGGCAGCGGCGATTCATCTAGCGGGCCGCGCAGTCTCGTATGCGGACTGCGCTCTGCTGGCGGCACAGTCTATCGATTCCGGCGCGGCCCAATCGAGGCTCGATTCTTTGATCGAGTTCACCCGCTCTCTTCCGATGCCTACTCGGCCTTGTTGATGTGACAGACAATCGTTGCCCGTCCATCGGCCGACAACGACTCCTGCCATTCGGTAGTCATCACGAAATTGCCATTCACTTCAATTCCGCACTTAAGCCCACCGGTATTGTTGTAGTCCCACAAAACAGCCTTGCCGGTCGCATTGGGTACGTCTTTTGCCTGGCATCGCAACGTAACATTTCCGTTCTTACTGTTGGTAATGGTCTTGTGGACGTCGGTCGCCTGGACGTTGTTTCCATCCGCATCACGGACAGTGCAACCACCACCGGTGATCACCACAGCGGCGTGCTCGGATTCAGCCCAGCTTATTGCAGGCAACGCCACGAAGCCCACAAATAGGAACATTTTCAACTTTGACATTTTCTCTCCTCCAGTACCCTACGAAGAGCCTTGCCGGCTCCGCGTTTTGCTTCTGATCCACGATACCTTTCTAAAACCAGCTTGGATACTCTGAAATTAACCTAAGGCCCTTCCCAGATCACTTCAGTACTTTCAATCCCGTAAGGCTAGTAACTAGACTCAGGTCTGGCCATTTGGTACGCCCAACCTGGGTTAGAATGTGAATCTCAAGGTGCGCATCCGCTCCCTAGTTCTCCTACTGGCTTTCGGCGCCGTTTGCGTTGGGATTGGATATTTTTGGCGCGTAGGATTCAAGGCCGCCCTAGTCGGCATTTATTTGCGAACCGCACCGGTGACATGGACTGCGGGAGTTCCCAAACCTGCACGATTCCTAAAGGGCGAGGACGCGGGAGCCACACCGATTGCGCGGTTCGAGCCGGTGGTTGCGGCGGCGGCAGGGCGCGTCTTTGTGTGTGGAGGTTTTTTCAACAGGCAGCTCCACGCCACTTCGCGTTGCGATGTGTTCGACCCCGCCACGAACATGTGGACGCCGTTGGAGAACATGCCGGTCGCCGTCACGCATGCAGGTGTGGCTGTGGTAGGCGAGGAGATCTGGGTTGCGGGCGGATTCGTGGGCGGGAATCCGGGAAGTGTTACACCGGCTGTGTGGCGCTATCACATTCCCACGAATCGCTGGTCACCTGGGCCGATGCTGCCCGCGGCGCGGGGTGCGGGTGGTTTGGCATTCGTCAACCGCGAATTCCACTTTATTGGAGGGCTAAGATCCGATCGGCAATCGGATGCTTCGGAGCATTGGTCCCTTGCGCTTCAACCGGGCGCCGCTTGGAGGCCTCGCGCGCCATTGCCTAACGCACGGAATCATTTCAGCACGGTTGCCGTGAGTGGGACGATTCATGTGCTGGGTGGCCAGCACGGGCACGATGCCAGCTTCGTCGATGTTGCCGATCACCACGTTTACGACGCTGACGCCGATTCGTGGCGTGAAGCAACGCGGCTGCCGATTCCGCGTTCGCACACCGAGCCAGGAAGTTTCTTCGAACAGGGATTGATCTTTCTTGCGGGCGGACGGTCGAATCGAATCCCGGTTCTTTTCGATGTGGACGCCTACGATCCAGCGACCGGGAAGTGGCATGCGGTGGGAGGGCTGTCACAACCGCAGCGAGCTCCCGTGTGCCGTGTGATTGGTTCGAATCTCTACGCGGGATTAGGTGGGATCAATGCGGACGGTATAGATCCGTCGACGGAATGGCGCCGGTATCCGATCAGCGAATTGAGGATTGCACAAGTGACGGCGAGCCCTCACCAATGATTCGCTTGGCCGGGAGGCGTCTGGGCGTGGCGCTTGTGCTGAGCGTGGGACTGTGGATCGCGGGGCTGTGGGTTGGCGCACGGTGGATTTATTACGAATTGCCCATGCTTGTTGCGGCTGCGATCAAAGACCCTATCTACGATCCCACCAGGTTTAGTCTCATTACGCTGCGCAGTCCTCAGCTAGTGAATCCGACGACGCTGCAGTTCGGGCCCGACGGTGCGCTTTATGTGGGTACGCGCAACGGACTGATTCTGCGGCTGACGCTGAGCGCGATGGGAAGCGCGATTCATGTGACATCGGAGGAGTGCATTGGAGCGATTCAGGAGATCCCGAATCACGACGATGACGGACATCTACAGCCTGAGATTCGCACGCGCTTGGTAACCGGGATCGCCGTCACGGGAACAGCTTCGAATCCTGTCCTGTACGTCTCTTCGTCTGATCCGCGCATCGACCAGGACGGCACGGACACCAATTCTGGGGTGCTTTCGCGATTGGACCGCGGGTCCGAAGGATGGAAGCGAACGGATCTCGTGCGAGGGCTCCCGCGATCGCGCAGCGACCACGCGCCGCATGGCATTGCCCTCGATCCGGTACGGCCCATTCTTTATTTGACCGTGGGGAGCAACACGAACCTGGGTGCCCCTTCCCATCCGTTTCGCCTACTGCCTGAGTATTCGCTTTCGGCATCGATCCTGTCGATCGATCTGGCGCGCATTGGCGACACGACCTACGACCTGCCCACCCACGACGACTCCGACCGGCCGGGCGTGGCTGACGCGAACGATCCGTTTGGAGGCAACACGGGGCGCAACCAAGCGTTGCTGGTGTCCGATGGTCCCGTCCAAATTTACGCGGAGGGACTGCGCAACGCCTATGATGTGGTCCTCACGCCAAGTGGCATGTTCACGGTTGACAATGGCGCGAACGATGGCTTCGGCGGCCCGCCAGCCTCGGCTGACGCGTCGCCAGCCACTCCCGTCCCTGGTGGCAAAGGCGCTTTTAATCCCCTCTACTTCATTCCTGGGCCAGGAGGATTTTTCGGGCACCCCAATCTCGAGCGCCGAAAACCGGCTGACAAACCGATTGCCCCACTCCATCAGTTCCGCGCTTCGACGAATGGAATGGCTGTTTACTCACCCAGCGATGGCAAATGGGACCACCGCTTGCTGGCAATTTCCGTACAAGGCACGCTCAGCCTGGTTCGACTCGATGCCAAGAGCGAACATGTGGAGAGCTGGAGTGTGCTGCTGGCGAATCTGCCCGGAATGCCGCTGGACGTCTGGTCGCAAAATGCGTCGACGCCTATGCCAGGAACGATCTGGATCGCCGATTTTGGTGAAAGCGCGATATATGTACTGGCGCCGATTTCGTCAACGTCGGATTGGTTGGGTGAGCAGTGGCGAGAGCTGCCGCGAGCAGCGCTGGCACGGCTGTTGTTATACGGAATCGCTTTTCGTCACGACCTGCTCGATACGCTCCGCGAGTGGCGCATGAGCATGCGCCGCTAGTGATCAGCCAATGGGAATCTTCTTGGCGTTGACCGCAAGCCACTGGTCAAATGTCTGAAGCCGAGGATTAAGCTCGCGCGAATACTCGAGATCGCGGGCGAAACATAATGCATCGGCGAAGTCGTGATTGAACTGGAACATATTGCCCAGACCCTCCGCTCCGGGAAAGCCGGAGCTTCGATAAGCATCAAAGGAGGGGGAGTAGAAAACGACCTCTTCTCCGAAAGCGTCGCTCAGTGCAGCGGCCATCTCCGGGCCAGTTAGATGTTCACCTGCTATGCCGACGCGTTTGTCGATGAGGGGATCGCCTTTGCGGAAAACACCGTGAGCACAACGGCCGATATCTTCAGCAGCGATCTGCGGCAGTTTAGAGTTGCCAATGGGAAGTGTGAGTACGAGTTTGCCGTCCGGGCTGCGTTTGGGACCCATGCCGAACGTGATCAGGTTGTCCCAATAGAAAGAAGTCAGCAAATAGGTGGTAGGCAGTTCGGCGAAATAGATGTCGGATGCGCCCTTAGCGTCGAAGTGCGGCACCTTGTAATTGCCCATGAGGGTGGGCATGCGAGGGTCGTCGACGGACATGAACTTGCGTGAGTCTTCAAGCGTAGACCAGATGATGTGATGCACCTGTGCCGCTTTGGCCGCGGCGGCGATGGTAGCCGCCTGTTGACTTTCCTTCTCCGGTGAAAAGTGCTCC
>DASRHX010000972.1:0-11940 GCA_035650295.1 Bryobacteraceae bacterium
GCTCTTATCGCGCAACGCGTGCGTCTTGGATTGTCCGGGCGACTTATCGTAAACCCAGAACAGGACTACACCCATCTGGTACATCCAAAGCAGCCCCGGCAGATGTACAGCCAGGTCGTTTGGCACCTTCACCCGGCTGCCTTCAAGCGCCCGTTTGAAGTATTCCGTGTCTCGCTCCCGCACGGGCCGCGACGCTTCACTGAAGGGCGACAATACGTCGTCCGGATCGGCGTGGGCCGCCAGCGCACCCAATAACGGCCGGCTCGCGGCGAAGTATTCCAGCTTTGCCGTGATCAGCCCGGCTAGCCGCTCCTTCAAGTCAGTACCACGGCCGAGCACCTCTTCCATTTGGGGAGCAATTTCGCGCTGTGCCTGCTCGTAAAAGGCGAGCACGATGGCATCCTTCGACGGAAAGTAGTAGTAGGCGGCTCCGACCGCAACCCTTGCACGCCGGGCGATCTCGCGCATCGTCGCGGCTTCAAAGCCCTGTGTCCGGAACAGCTCCAAAGCCGCCTCGAATATCTTCGCCCGCGTCTCTTCGCTCTTACCCACGAGTCACAACCTGTGCGCTGCCACTCTTTCGTATACGGCTCAGCACGTACAGATTGAAAAGATGCATGATGCCCAATACCACCAGAACCACGCCGACCTTATCGCTGATGTATTCGATCATTTGCCGTGCCGTCAGCAGTTCGTTCCAGGTCCGCAACATCCACATAACATAACCAACGTTGACCAGGTAAAACCCAACCACCAACAAATGATTCACCGAAGCAGCCAGATCCACGTTGCCGCCAAAGGCATCGACCAGGAATAGAGCACCGTTTCGATGCAGTGATCGTGCAACCCAAACGGTGACGGCGAGCGTAATCGCCAGATAGAGCAAATAGCCGGGAACAATGTACACCTTGTCTCCTCTTTCTGAACGTGTTCAGTTTTGAACGTGTTCAAAAACAGATTACGCCTGCTTCAACTCTCTGTCAAGCTTTTGCGCAGATTCAACGTTTGCCCTTGTTTGTCCTTACGATCCGCCCTTAGGCACCGCGTCGACTCTATATTTTCGTCAATCGCGCCGCCTCCGTTCCGATAAGGAACTTGTGCGCCTGAGACTTCGCGTGCAAGCCACTCGCCCTGCTTTGCGCGCGATTGCCCGGGTGCCCGGACAAGAACCAGGACCTGCTTGAGGAGTAAGTGATGAACGCGAGTCGGAATTTAATTATGTTCGGCGCCATCCTGGCAGCCGCGACGTATTTGGCCATCATTGGCGTGGCTGCGGAAGAGGCCATCCGCGTTCCGCAACTCACCGCCATGAACAACGTTTCTAGCAAGGTAACTCCCGCCTACCCACCGGTCGCCCGCCAACTGCGGCTCGCCGGCGACTTGGAAGTCGATATCACCATCGACGAAGAAGGTAAGGTGGAGGATGCCAAAGTCGTCAAGGGCAACGCCGTTTTCAGCGCCGCCGCGGTCGATGCGGTGAAGAAGTGGGCATTCAGGCCGATCCACGTTCAAGGCAAGGCGTCGAAGGTGTTGACGACGCTTACCTTCAGTTTCAAGCCGTAATGCCGGCGGCTCCTCAGTTTTGGTCAAGGTGCGCATTCACGCTGACGCGCTCCTGGCTCCACCCAACGAAAGGTATTTCATGTCCGCCAAATCGAATGCCTGGTCCACAACTGTCACCGCCAAGATCGGAATCCTGGTGGGCGCCCTTGTGGCAGCGATCGCCCTGCTGAGTGTCGTCTCGTTCCGGGGTATTCACAATCTGTCGGACGAACTTAGCAAAGTAGCTAAGGTCTCCTCTCACAAGGTAGAACTGACAGCCAGCCTTGCCGAAGAGCTCTCTACGCTGAGCGCGGTCCGCCGCGGGGCGGTACTGCAAACCATGCTGAGCGACACTCAGGGCGCGGCTCAGTACAAACGTCAGTGGAAGGAAGCCGAGCAAAGGGTCCTTGCTTTGATGGAGGACATTCGCAAGGTCGCCTCTGCCGACGCGGAACAGCAACACGTTCGTCGCCTATCGGACTCGCTGGAAAGGCTCTTTCAGATTTCTCGCCAGATGGCGCAGGCCTTGGACAACCAGCAGATGGATGTAGCCCTCAAGCTGCAGACCGAAATCCTGAATCCCGCGCAGGAAGAGCTTCGATTCACGATGGCAAAATTCGCCAGTTCCCAACGTTCCGGTTTGACGCTGGCCGCCGAGAACGCTGAGTCAAGCGCCACGTTGAACCGCTGGATCATTGCCGCCTTCGTCGTCCTGGCGGTCACCGGCGGCATTGTCTGTCTGTTCTTCTTCCGCCGGGTGAATCGCGATTTCCGCCATGTCGCCACTCAGCTCGCCCGTGATGCCAACCAGGTGGCCAATGCCGCCGGCCGCGTTCGCGCCGCCTCCCGGCTGCTCGCCCAGGGCGCCAGCGATCAGGCCGCGTCGCTTGAAGAAACCTCTGCCTCCGTCGAAGAGATCAACTCGATGACCAAGCAGAACGCCCATCATTCCCAGTCGGCCGCTCATCTTTCTCAGAGCGCCACAGGGCTACTCGCCGCCGCCAATCAAAAGTTCGAGCAGATGAAGTCGTCCATGGACGACATTAACCGTTCGTCGGAGAAGATTTCGCGCATCATCCACGTCATCGACGAAATCGCCTTCCAGACGAACATCCTCGCCCTGAACGCCGCCGTGGAAGCGGCTCGCGCGGGTGAGGCGGGCATGGGGTTCGCCGTTGTCGCCGACGAGGTGCGAAACCTGGCTCAACGGAGCGCCCAAGCGGCCAAGGACACCTCTGCGCTGATCGAAGAGTCTATTCGCAGCTCACGCGAAGGGCGCGACCGCGTCAACGAGCTCGTCGAGTCGATGCGCGTGGTGACGGACAACACCACCCAATCGAACGAACTGAACGCACAGGTCAACGCAAGCTCCGAGCAGCAGGCGCACGGCATCGCGCAGATCAGCCAGACCATTCTGCAGATGCAAAACGTCACCTCCCAAACCGCGGCCAACGCCGAAGAAACCGCCGCGGCCGGCGAGGAGATGGCCGAACTCTCCAACACTCTCCAAACGTCTGTCGACCGCTTCCACGAAATGGTCGGCCACGCCGCCGGCACTGAGAGTATTCCCAAGGAGGTTCACTCGTACTGATTCGGCCGCATTTGCGTCGAGCCCGGAGGCCTCCTCCACCTACACGTCCAGGTTGCGCACGTCTAGTGCATTCTCCTCGATGAACTTGCGGCGGTTCTCGACGTTCTCGCCCATCAGCGTACTGAAGATCTCGTCGCTTTCCACCAAATCGCGCAACTCAACTCTCAACAACGTGCGCGACTCGATGTTCATCGTCGTCTCCCACAATTGTTCCGAGTTCATTTCGCCCAGTCCTTTGTAGCGCTGGATGGACGCATCGCGCATTCCCTCGCCCTTGAGGAAGCTCAGCAGGTCTTTCCAATCGGCCCGGGGCTCCGTCGCGCCGCTCTCCTTGGCCACCGCGAATGGCGGATGGTTATAACGGTCAATCTGCTTGGCCAGTGCCCGCATCTTGCGGTACTCCGGCGTCGCGGCCAGCTCGAGGTTGATCTTGCGCAATGCATTCACATGATCGTGGAAGGACACCATCCACGCCGAATGCTCCTCGTCCTCGACCCACATCGGACCGAGCTTCAGTTCCTCTAACCGGTCGAATACCGGCTGCAAATTCGCTTTGTCCTGAAAATCGGCCTTGTTATCGATCTTCCATTGCACGTTGGTGAGCGCTTCGACCACGCGCGCATCTCGCACATGACGCTCCACTTTCCTCGCCAGCAGTTGGAATTCATCGAGCGAAATAAGGAAGTTGCGTAATTCGGTGCCTTCGAGAGTATGCGACGGAACGCCGTTCTTCGCGGTTGATACCTTCACGTTCTCCGTGGCGCGCCGTAGGATCTCTCGCGTGAAGTCCGAGTCGTTCTTGATGTACTTCTCGCTCTTTCCCTTTTTGATGCGGTAGAGCGGTGGTTGGGCGACGAACACGTGGCCGCGGTTAATGAGCTCCGGCATGTGGCGGAAGAAAAACGTGAGCAGCAGCGTGCGAATGTGCGAGCCATCCACGTCGGCGTCCGTCATGATGATGATTTTGCCGTAGCGCAGCCTGGTGATGTCGAAATCGCCCTTGCCGATGCCGGTGCCGATGGCCGTGATCATCGCGCGAATTTCCTCGTGCGAGAGCATCTTGTCGTAGCGGGCCTTTTCGACGTTGAGAATCTTGCCCTTCAGCGGAAGAATCGCCTGGTACTTACGGTCACGGCCGGTCTTTGCCGTCCCGCCTGCCGACTCGCCCTCAACCAGGAAAAGCTCGCATCGTTCCGGATCCTTTTCCTGGCAATCCGCCAGTTTGCCCGGTAGTCCGCCGCCATCGAGTGCGCCTTTGCGCCGCGTCAGGTCACGCGCCTTGCGTGCCGCTTCACGAGCACGGGAGGCGTCGATCGCCTTGGACACGATCTTCTTCATCACGGACGGGTTCTTATCGAAGTACTCGCCCAGGCGCTCGTTCATCACCTGCTTGACGATACCTTCGATGTCGGAGTTCAGCTTGCCCTTGGTCTGCCCTTCAAACTGCGGCTGCGGAAGCTTTACGCTGATTACCGCGGTCAACCCTTCGCGCACGTCGTCGCCGGTGAGATTCTCCTTTTCCTTGAAAAGGTTCGCCGCCGTCCCATAGGCATTGATCGTTCGCGTCAGCGCACTGCGGAATCCTGAGAGGTGCGTGCCGCCGTCGCGCGTGTTGATGTTATTGGCAAAGCTGAAAAGCGTTTCCGAGTAGCTGTCGTTGTACTGCAGCGCGATCTCCACCGTAACCGTGCCGCCGTTTGGCATGTCGCGCTCGCCCTCGAATGCGATCGGCTTCTCGTGCAGCACATCCTTTCCGCGATTCAGATGCTGGATGAACTCGGCGATACCGCCTTTGTAGAGGAATTCATGCACCTTCACCGGGTCGATCCGCTCGTCGGTGAGCGTGATCTTGAGCCCGCGATTCAGGAACGTCAGCTCGCGCAACCGTTGCGCAAGGGTGTCGTAGTTGAACTCGGTGACCTCCATGATGGTCGGATCGGGCTTGAACGTGATCTTCGTGCCGGTCTTCGAGCCGGCCTTGCCCGTCTTCTCGAGCTTGCCCTTGGGAACGCCCTGTTCAAAGCGCAACTCGTATACCGCCTTGTCGCGGTAGATCTCCAGGTTCAACCACTCGCTTAGCGCGTTGACGCAACTTACCCCGACGCCGTGCAAACCGCCTGAAACCTTGTACGAATTCGAATCGAACTTGCCGCCGGCGTGCAGCTTTGTCATCACGATCTCGGCCGCCGACAGACCAAACTCTTCCTTGATGTCCACCGGAATGCCGCGGCCGTTGTCGATCACCGTGATCGAATTGTCGATGTGGATTGCAACCGAGATCTCTGTGCAATAACCCGCCAGCGCTTCGTCCACCGAGTTATCCACCACCTCATACACGAGATGATGCAGTCCGGCCTCTCGGGTCGAACCGATATACATGGCCGGACGCAAACGCACGGCCTCAAGTCCTTCGAGAACTTTGATACTGGACGAATCGTAAATTTCCGGTATTGCCATAAACTCCTTCAAAACCTATCTGCGTTCATCTGGTGTGCTCCACGGCCACTCGCGCCTGGGCCGCGGCAAGGCGCCAGAGGCGCTCAGATTCTCATGGGCATGATGATGTAGCGGTAGACGTACTTCACATCGTCGCCCGCCGGACGCATCTCACCCGCGCTGGCGGCGTCCTTGAAATGGAACCCCACATTCGACTCCATGCAGGCCTTCAGAAAATCCAGAACGTAGACTGCGTTGAACCCGATCTCCACGTTGGGGCCCTCATACGTGGCACTAATGCTGTCCTCGCTCTCTCCGGTTTCCGACAGCGACGAATGGATCTTCAACTCGCCCGGCGACACCTGCACGCGCACTGCGTGTGAGCGTTCGTCGCTGAACTGGGCCACGCGCTCGATGGCGGCCCTTAACTCGTCCTTGGCGAGCGTCACGAAGTACGGGTGCTCTTTTGGCAGGACGCGTTCGAAATCAGGGAAATTCCCAGTGAGCTTGCGGCTGATTAAGAGCCGGTCGCCGATCTGGAAGAATAGGTGGTTGTCGGTAGCGGAAAACCCGATGACGCCTTCCGGTCCAGCCTCGGCACTGAGCTTCAGAATTTCGCCCATGGCCTTACGAGGAATCAACGCGCGGAATCCGCTCACACCACCCGACTCCAAATCCCTCTCACTCATCGACAAACGATGACCGTCGGTAGCCACCATCACCAGCGCATCGCTCTTCATCAGCATCAGTGCGCCGTTCAACGTAAACCGCGACTCCTCATTCGAGATAGCGAAAATTGTCTGCTGAATCATCTGCGACAATAGCGCCATCGGCAAATCGGCCACTTTTTCTGACGAGGCTGGCAACTCCGGATAGCTATCTCGCGACATTCCGGCAATTCGCGTCCGCGAGCGTCCGCAGGTGATGCTCACCCAGTGGTTCTCTCCCACCTTCACCTGAATCTCGGCCTCGGGCAGTAGCCTCACGTAATCCAGCAGCCGCTTCGCTGGAATGGTTCCCGAACCCGGTTTCTTCACCTTCGCCGGACACGAACAGCGGATTCCTAACTCCAGGTCGGTAGCCGTGAGCGTAATCCGATCACCCGATGCCTCAACCAGCACATTGGACAAAATCGGTATCGTCGTCCGCTTTTCCACCACGCCCTGCAGCAGGCCTAGTTCGCGAACCAAATCGGATCTTGCGATGGTGAATTCCATTTGCATCTCCCCGGGCGCTTATGCCCCGTCCCAATGGCCGCCGCCACCGGTTCTGTCCTGTTTTCCTCTTCCAGGAAATAATCTATCTATCTATAGTAGGAATTGGTGCTGTGGATATGTGGATATCTCTCTAAATTATACAAAACCCAAAGGCTTCTTGTCTCGCATCACTGTTGAAAACATCCGTGATACCGGTGTGAGTCGAGCGGCCTCGGTGGCGTCCACAACCTTTCCTCGTCCCTCTTTGGCACCCATCTGTGGATATCTCCATAACCTCAATTAAATGAATCGATTGTGCTGTGGATCAACCTGTTCAAATCCGCGTCACGATGGCGTAGCTGTTCGATCTTCTGAATGGAATGCAAAACGGTGGTGTGGTGCTTACCGGAAAAATACCGCCCGATCTCCGGCAGCGACGCGTTCGTCAGCTCTTTCACCAGGTACATCGCCACCTGACGCGGGTAGGCGATGTTGGGTGCATTCGTCTTTTGCTTAATCTGGCCCGGCTGGAGCGAAAACTTGTCCGCTACCAACCGAACCACGCTATCAATGGTGATCTTCTTTTCCGAGCCGGCGTGCAGGTGTTTCAGCACTTGTCGCGCCATGTCGATGGTCACCTGCTCGTTCGTTACACTCGAATATGCCAGCAACTTGATCAACGCGCCCTCCAGTTCGCGCACGTTAGATCGTGTCTTCGTCGCAATGAATACCCGGACGTCTTCGGGGAGCTGGATTCCCTCCTGCTCCGCCTTCTTGTCGAGTATGGCCATCTTTGTTTCCAGGTCCGGCGCCTGTACGTCTACGAGCAGCCCCCACTCGAACCTTGAACGCAGACGGTCCACCAAGCCGGTCGTATTCTTCGGCGCTGAATCGCTCGACAAAACGATCTGCTTTTGGTGGTCGTACAGCTCATTAAAGGTGTGAAAGAACTCTTCCTGAGTACGCTCGCGGTTGGCCAGGATGTGGACGTCATCCACCAGGAGCACATCGGCAGAGCGGTAATGCTGATGGAACAGCGACATGCGATCCGTACGGATGCACGTGATGAGCTGGTTCATGAACCGCTCGCTTGAAGTGTAGACGATGCGCAGATTCGGTGCCCGTTTCAACAGCTCATGCCCGATCGCGTGGATGAGGTGAGTTTTGCCCATCCCGACACCGCCATAAATAAATAGCGGATTGTAGGTTCGAGCAGGCATCTCGGCCACCGCGCGAGATGCTGCGTGGGCGAACTGATTACACGAGCCCACTACGAAACTCTCAAACGTGTAGCGCTCGTTCAACGAACCCACAGGCCCACCGAAGAGCGATTCCGGGCTGCCGGCGCCATACTCCGAGTGCGCTGCCGAAAGTTCGGCCGCGGGCTCACCTCCACCGGGCGCATAGACCACTTCGAGCGACCCCGCTTTCAGCTCCCGAAGCGCCGAGCGAACGTCTTCGCCCAACTCCTTCTCCAACCAGTCCCGCGTCACTTGATTCGGGACCACCACCACCAACCGCTGACCTTCCTGCGTCCGCTGAGACGTTCGCGCCACCCAATTCTGGTAGCTCTCCCAGGTCAAGCGCGCCGCCAGCCGCTCCTTCACCTGCTCCCAAAGTTCCATGTTGCTTGCTTCCCGCCCCCCTGCTCTCGCTCTCAATTATCCAACCACAGCACACAAGAATCCCAATCGTTTTCCACAGGATTTTCACATGTGGGGACCGCAGACTTGGGGGAGGTGCTTCCAGGATTGCTCCCTCCCACTGGCTGGTCAGTCCAACGGGCGAGGGACCGAAACCGGCTTTCGCCTGCAGAGTGCAGTCTAGCATAAACTCACTCCTACTGAGAATCATATTAACAATATATTACTGCAATATTATCAATATCTTACAACATACGCCTCATAGAACCGCCGGGTGCTGTCTACTGCCGGCTGTGGTCGTGGTACAGTCTGTTCGCATGGTCCGTCTCCACCTTCTCCTCCTGTTTGTCCCGCTCCTCCAAGCCCAGCAAACGGTCACCATCCAAGCCTCCTCAGACGGCGCAGCCCAGCCCGCACTCGTGTGGGTTCCCACGGGCATCCAGGGCACCCTGCCGCTGGTAGTGCACCTCCATAGTTGGTCGTCGCATTTCGACTCATCCGAAGCTTGGCAGATCGCTCTCAAAGAGGCTCAGAAGCGGAACTGGGCATTCGTGAGCCCGGAGTTTCGCGGCCCCAATGAGCGGCCCGAGGCTTGCGCATCGCCCATCGCCCGCCAGGACATTCTGGATTCCGTCGACTACATGAAGCAGAAATACCCGATCGACTCAAAGCGGGTGTACCTTCTGGGAGGTTCCGGCGGCGGCCATATGACGTTGGTCATGGCAGCGCATTATCCCGATCGTTGGCGCGCCGCTTCAGCGTGGGTCCCGATCTCCGATCTCGCAGCTTGGTACGAGGAAAGCCGCCGACGGAATCTGCGTTATTGGAGGATGATGGAAGGCTGTACTGGCGGGACGCCAGCCTCCGCCGCCAATGAATACAAGCTACGTTCACCCCTACCCTATCTTCATCAGGCGAATGGTCTTCCGATCGATATTCAAGCCGGCATACAGGATGGACACACCGGTTCGGTGCCCGTCAGCCACTCGCTGCGCGCGTTCAATGTCCTGGCTGCGGCCAACGGGCATGCTACAGCCAGCTTCGCTAACACTGAAATTAGCCATATAGTGTCTACCAAGCAGGTTCCAAAAGGCTCACCTGCCCCTCCCACCGAAGAGCGCCGCACCCGAATCCTGCTCCGCCGCATTGCTGGCCCTGCTCGCATTACGCTATTTGACGGAGGCCATGAAACGGATTTCCCTGCAGCCTTCATCTGGTTCGATTCACTTGATAAGTGAGTACTCGCTCACTCATGCCGGAGTGCAACAAGCGGATTCACGAGTGCCGCCTTGAGTGCCGGAATCAGAGTTGCGAATAGCGCCGCTCCCGTCAGAAGCGCAGCCGCTCCGGCAAACGCGACCGGATCATTGGCCTCAACGTCATAGAGGAGGTTCACAATCAGGCGCGCCAGCCCCAGCGCCGCCGCCAGACCGGCTGCCACTCCTGCCACAGCCATTCGCATTCCCTGGCCCACCACCATTCGAACAACTTGCCCACGCGATGCACCAAGCGCGATCCGAATACCGATCTCGCGGTTTCTCTGCGCAACCGCGTAAGAGATAACGCCGTAGATTCCCACGAGGGCCATCAGCAGCGCGGTACCGGCGAAGATCGCGAGCAGTAGCAGGTTGAACCGCCGCGGAGCGATCGAATCGGCCAGCGCCCGCTCCAGGATCTGTACTTCGTAAACCGGCTGCGTGATGTCGATTGCGGCAATCGTCTTCCGGATGGCCGGAATTACGAGCTCCGGATTGCCATCCATGCGCACCACCACGCGCGCCGACCGAACGAGCGGAAAGCGCTCGTAGGACATGTAAATTTCAGGTGCAGCGCTTGCGTCCAACTTCCGGTACTTGAAATCGGCCACAACGCCGATCACGGTGTCGTTCAAGACAGAGCCTTGGACGCGGCTGCCGGCAACGCTCCCCTTCCCCTTCATCCCGCGGACGAAGCTCTCATTGACGAGCACGCCGAACAGCTCGCTGTCGGCAGGCCAGCGACCCGCCCTGAGAGGAACGCCCATGGCGCGCAGATACCCCGGAGACACCGCGCGAATCGCTGCGAATACCGGCTCTCCACCCACCTTTACGGTACCGTTCAAAGTTCCGCAGTCCACGCCGATTGCACGCACTCCCGGCGTCGCTTCGACCCGTTCCTTTACCTGTTGCAGATAGGCGCCCTTTGCAACCCACGTCGTATATGCTTGCCCTGAAAGCGGGACGCGCATCACCGCGATTCCTTCTGGCTCGAAACCCGGCGGATGCGTATTCATACGCCAATAGCTCTTGATCATCAGGCCAGCGCCGCTGAGGAGAATGATCGCCAGCGCCAGCTGCCCCGCAACCAGCAAACTCCGCATTCGCGAATTCCCCGAATCCGGCGTCAGCCTCTCGCGAAGATCCGTCTGCCAGGCCGCGAACGCGGGACCGAGCCCGAACACGAAGCCCGTCGCCACGGACACAAACAATGCGAAGGCGAGGACTGAAGCGTCGACGCTTGCTTCGGCCAACCGCGGCACGGAATGAGGCGCAATCCGCGGCATGATCGCAATGCTCCAATGCGCCAGCAGGACTCCCACCGAGCCTCCCAAACAAGCCAGCAGCAAACTTTCGGTTAACATTTGCCGGATTACTCGCGCGCGCCCCGCTCCCAGCGCGGCCCGAATTGCCATTTCCCGCTGCCGGCCCGAGGCGCGGGCGAGCAACAGGTTCGCGATGTTGGCGCAGGCGATTAGCAAAACGAACCCAACGCCAGCCAGCAGAACCATCAACGCTTGCCTGGCCTCGCCGACGAGTTTCTCTTTCAAGGGATCAAAGTGCAGCCGGACATGGGGCCGCCTGTAAGCCGGGTAGTTCTTCGCTGCCCGTGCATACACAGTCTCCATCTCAGCGCGCGCCCGCTCCATCGAGACGCCTTGACGAAGCCTGCCGACCACGCGCAAGTTCCACGGCACGGGCCCGGCATTGCGGACCGCCGTGTCCCACGGACCGATCGATAGTAGGGGAAGGTGGAGAACGAAATTTGGAATCGGGATGTAGGCGTCGATGTCCCGCACTTCATCACCAGGGACAAATTGCTGCGGAAAGCCGAATCGAAAACTGGGCGCGAGCACTCCCACAATCGTGAAGGTATGGCCATTCAACGTGACCCTCCGGCCGACTGTGCCCTCACCGCCGCCAAATCGCCGCAGGAACAGAGCGTGAGACACCACCATGACATCCGTTTCGTTCTCGCCGAACAGGCGCCCTTGCTGCACGCGCGCTCCGGTCACCTTCCAAAAGTCGCCGGCCGTCGAGGCGATCCTCTCCTGGCTCGACTCGCCGCCCACCATCAACGCCAGATCCTGATTGGCATAGCCGGTCATTGCCTCAAACGAACTCGCCTCACGCTTCCACTGAACGTAGGCGGGCCGCGAAACGTAGTTGTCCCGGTGCTCGAACTTGTAGTCGTAGTCGGTGAGCCACACAAGGCGGTCGGCATCCGGATAGTGGAGCGGTCGCAACAGTGCCGACTGGATTACGCTGAACAACGC
>DASRHX010000973.1:0-5252 GCA_035650295.1 Bryobacteraceae bacterium
GCCGCGACATCTTCAATTCGGCGGGGTACAACGTCAATCGCAACCCCGCTAACGCCCCTGGCTTCCGCCCGAAAGAACGCTTCAATGAGGCCGGTGGCGTGATTGGCGGACCTGCTTGGCTGCCGAAAATTTACGACGGCCGAAACAAAACCTTCTGGTATTTCACCTACGCCAAAGATCTGCGGCCTGCGTCGCTCGGCTTCCCTGTGCTAACGGTTCCCACCGCTGCCATGAAGGATGGCAACTTTGCCGGCTCGCAATTGATTTACGATCCTGCGACGACGGCCGGTAACACCCGCACCCCGTTTGGCGGCAACCTCATTCCCAGATCTCGCTTCTCGCGGGTTGCCACGAACGTCCTTCCGCTCATCCCGAACCCCACCAATCCGGGGCTGGCTAACAACTACGCCTATGTGAACACTTCCGTGGTCGACGACTACCATTGGAGCCTCAAGTTCGATCACGCCTTTACGACCAACAACCGCGCTTCGTTCTACATGAGCCGGCAGGATCAAAATATTGGGAACACCCAGAACTTCGACGGTCCTCTCGGCAACGGCCTCGGCGCAAACACGCAGCGGCCGGAGAACTACCGCGTCAATCACGATCTCGTGCTAAAGCCGACGTTTCTGATTCACTCGACGTTCAGCTTCACGCGTCAGCAGCAAGGCTGGGACAATCCCGCTCAAAAAGGCTTTGGTTCCAAGATCGGACTCCCCGGTTTGAGCGGTCTCTCCGACGCCTTCCCGCGCGTCAACTTCGACGGTGCCGATGGCCTGTCCGCTTGGGGCGTCCAGGACGGAAAGGTCTCCAACGGAACTCAGTTCAACTGGACCTACCACCTCACGCAGGGCTACACCTACCTGCGCGGGAAACACGAGTTCAAGTTTGGCTGGGATTGGCGCAACCTCCGCACGTTCTCGGATCCGCTTGACCTCGCCGGCACTAACGGTCAGTACCGCTTCAACCGCGCGCAGACCGCGCTGCCCACCGACCTCACCCGAACCGGCCATGCGTTCGCGAGCATGTTGCTCGGCACGACCGATTCCGCCAACCTTGTGGTCACCCCGCAAACCCTCATCGCGCAAATTCGCTACGGCTACACGGCAGGCTACTTCCAGGACAACTGGAAGGTCACCTCGCGGCTCACGCTGAACCTCGGCATGCGCTACGAAGTGCCCATCAACTGGCACGAAAAGAACGGCGACTATTCGCACGTCGACCTCACCAAACCGAACGCCGCCGCCGGCGGACTCCCCGGCACTCTCGTCTTCGCGGGCTATGGCGCCGGCCGCGCCAACGTGAAGCGCTTCTACCCGACCGACTTCTCGAACATCGGGCCCCGCGTGGGCTTCGCCTACCGCATCACCGACAAGACCGTTCTGCGCGGCGGCTGGGGCGTCTACTACCAGACCCTCGGCAATGGCGGCTGCGGCTGCCGCCTTGGCTACGGCAGCGGCTTGATCAGCTATGTCTCGGATGGTATTAACCAAGCCCTCAATTGGGACGGAGGCGTACCCCGCCCGGCCAACTTTGTCGATCCGCCCTCGCTCAGTCCCGCCCAAGGCATCCTCTCAGGCGACATGGACCACATGTCCAGCACCTTCGGCAAGGCGCCGCGCGTTCATGAGTGGAGTGTGAATCTGCAACACGACATTCGCAACTTCCTCGTCGACGTGGCGTATGTCGGGAACCGCGGTACGCGACTCAACTCCTCGGTTGACATCAACCAGCTCCCCAGCAGCCGCCTCGCTCTCGGCGACCTGCTCGGCCGCCGCATCGACGACCCCGCCGTCG
Organism: Bryobacteraceae bacterium; assembly: GCA_035650295.1. Taxonomy (GTDB): domain Bacteria; phylum Acidobacteriota; class Terriglobia; order Bryobacterales; family Bryobacteraceae; genus JAFLBB01. The sequence continues at coordinate 1,798 of DASRHX010000973.1, forward strand.
TCGCCGCCGGCTTCACCAAGCCCTACGCGGCCTTCCCGAACAACCAGACCCTCGCCCAGGCGCTGCGGCCCTATCCGCAGTTCTTCGGCATCATCAGCCGCAACTCCAGCCATGGCAAGACCTGGTACGACGCATTCCAGGCCAAACTCGAACGCCGCTTCGGCGACTGGCAGTTGCTCTCCAGCTACACCTATTCGAAGTCGCTCGCCGCGAACCACTACCGGCAGATCTTCAGCCAGCACTTCAACGTCGGCGCGCAAGACGCCTACAACCTCGAAGATATGAAGGCTTACTCGCCCTTCGATCAGCCCCATATCTTAAACGTGCTGAGCTCCTATGATTTGCCTGTTGGTAAGGGCAAGAAATTCCTGAATACCGACAACAAGCTCGCCAACTTCTTCATTGGCGGCTGGAACTTCTCCGCCGCGCTGCAGTACCGCTCCGGAGTCCTCTTCCAGGCTTCCACTCCCGGCAACCCGCTCGGCAATGGTGTCCTGTTCTCGCGCCTCACCAAAGCTAACCGGACAGGAAGTGCCATTCGGACCGGCGTGGACTACAGCACGCTTGATCCAGGCGATACCAGCGTTCGCTTCTTCAACTCCGGCGCGAATGCGCCCTACGCCTCGGCTCCCCGCTACACGCTGGGCACCGCCGCTCTCTACGAAAGCGCGTTCCGCCAACCCATGGTTCGCGAGGAGAACATCGCAATCGCCAAACGATTCCGTTGGGCGATTAACGACAATCACGCGATTGACTTCACCTATCGCGCTGATATGTTCAACCTGTTTAACCGGACCAACTTCGGCGTGAACGGCACCATCGGCAACGCCGGCTTTGGCGCCGCCACCGGACCGCAGTCGGGTCCCCGCATCATCACAATGGGTCTACGCCTCGACTTCTAGTCGGGACTCAAATAGCAACATCCGCCCCACAAGGGCAAGTCAGGGCCAGCCGCAAGGCTGGCCCTTTCGGTTTCTCGCCAACGCCCCCACTCCTCGCGGACATTTGTGATATAACTCCGCGCATGTCGAGAGGATTTCGCTTTTCCCTGTTGTTTGTCTGCGCAGCCGCCTCGTTGCAAGCGCAGAGCACCTTCGCAACCCTCACCGGAACCGTAATCGACCCCAGCGGCGCCGCCGTCGCCGGAGCCATGATCGAAGCGACTCAAATTCAAACGAACTTCAAGTACACGGCCACCACCGGTGAATCCGGTTCTTATACGATTTCCAATGCCAATCCCGGCACGTACCTCGTGCGATTCCAGGCAAGCGGATTTCAGGAGTACCGTCTCGACGGAATCGTCCTGGGCCCCCGCGAGGAACGCCGCGTCGACGCCACGCTGAAAGTCGGTTCCGTCGATACCGTCATCGAGGTCGAAGGCGGAGCGACTCTGATCGAAACGGAGAGCGCCCGCATCGCCGATATCCGCTCCCGTGAACAGTTGCGCGCCCTCCCCCTCACGCTACGCCGCGCCTGGGACTACTTCACTCTCTCGCCGCAGGTATCGAAAACCACCGCCGGCTTCCAGGTCCGCTTCGCCGGCAGCCGTCAGAATCAGGGGGAAGCGGTCATTGATGGCACCACCGTCGCCCGTTCCGGCGGCGGTTTCGCCAGTGGGCCGCTCATGGATCGCACCGAGGCGTATCAGGAGTTGCGTCTCGACATTGCCGGCGCCAACGCCGAATTCGGAACGATGGGCCAGGTGACGCTCACTTCACGCGGAGGCTCAAACGAATTGCACGGCACCTTCAGCGACTACTACACCACGCCCGCCTTCAACGCCCGCAATCCCTTTTTCAGCCAACGCACGGGCAGCGTCGGCCACCGTCTCACCTTCGCCGCCGGCTCGCCCATCTATATTCCGAAGCTCTACAACGGCCGTAACAAGACTTTTTGGTTCACTACCATCGAACTCGGAGCCGGCTCCGGCGGCATCTCCACAATCAGCCAAAGCGCCCCCACTCCCTCTTGGAGGCGCGGAGACTTCTCTCGCCTGCTCCCCGGCACGCCCATCCGCGATCCATTCGCCGGCAACGCTCCCTTTGCCGGCAATCTGATTCCCGCCAGCCGGGTCAATCCCACGGCGAATGAATTGCAGCAGCGTTTCTACGCCATTCCGAATTTTGGCGACCCGGAAACTTTCGCCGCTCAAAACTATCGCGAAACGCGCCAGAATGCCGTTACCCACCAGCCGAATATCTCCGTTCGCCTCGACCACCGCTTCAGCGACAAGAATTTCATTTACGGCCGCATCACCGCCGTCGATTGGAACCTCAATAACTTCGAAGGCAACCCTCTTCTCAAGGAGCGCTTCATCCGCTCTCGCACCCTGCGCGCCTCCACCATTGCGCACACCTACTCGTTCAACTCGAAAATGCTCAACGAAGCGCGCTGGGGCCTCAGCTTCGACGACCTGCCGGGCGAACCCGTAATCGATGGCAAACAGCTGGTGAACGAATTAGGCCTTCGCGGCCTCGTACCCGACCTTCCCAGCCGTGGCGGCATGCACAGGGTCGAATTCACGGGCGTCGGCATCTCCGCGCTCAACGTTTCCAATGTTTCTTGCGGCCCGTGCGGCTGGGATCAGGTGCAGCAGTTCACCGACAACTTCACGTGGTACAAAGGACGCCACAACATTAAGATCGGAACAGCCTGGCTTTGGGGGCGTGCCCGCGACCGGCGCGAAACCAACCTGTTCGGCTTCACCACCTATACCAACCGCTACACCAATCACCCCTACGCCGATTTCCTCCTCGGTATTCCCACGACTCTCCAACGCGATTTCCCCGCCGTCGAAAGCGACCGCCGCGCCAATACCGCAGCCTTCTACGTGCAGGACGAATGGAAGGTCCGGCCCACGCTTTCGGTGAGTATGGGCCTCCGTTGGCAGATCATGCCCGGCTGGACCGAAGCCAACGGCCGCCAGGCCATCTTCGATATTGGCAAAGGCAACATCGTCGTCCCAGATGGTTCCTTGAATCTTGTCAGCCCGCTGATGCCCACCGACTATGTCGGCGTCGTCGAGGCCTCCACTGCCGGCCGCGACTCGAGTAAGCTCGTCAAAACTGATTGGAACAACCTTGCTCCCCGATTCGGTCTCGCTTGGCGCCCCTTCGGAAACAGCACGGTCTTTCGCGGTGGCGTCGGCATCTACTATGACGCCGCCGCGCGCAGCCCCAGCGCCGCAAGCGTGCCCTTTGTCCTCAACGAGCCCGCCTACACCAACGATCTCGCCAATCCGCTCATTCTTCCCACTGTCTACCCGGCCACCGCCGGTCGAGGCCCCTCCACCGTCACCCTCCCTATCGGCATGCGCCCCGATCTGCGCATCCCGTTCTCCATGCAGTACACCTTCACCATCGAACATCAGCGCTGGGACACCGGCTTCCGCCTCAGCTACACCGGCACCAATACGCGACAGGGCGTCTACCGCTACGACATCAACCAACCTGTCG
>DASRHX010000974.1:0-12037 GCA_035650295.1 Bryobacteraceae bacterium
ACCGGCTGGTTCTGCGAGGACGTCGAATTCGGCGCCCCGTCCAGCAAAAACTCGTTTGACGTGGCTCTCTGCCCGTTGATTGAATAGGACACCGTCGAGATTTGATCGATCACCACGTTGTTCACCCCGAACGACGGCCTGACGCCCGGCACAAGCATTGCCAGCGCGTACGTGTTCCGCCCCAGCAACGGCAGTTCCGTCACTTGCTTGTTGCCGATCACCTGCCCCAGCGTGGAGCTCTCGCTGTCAAGCAGCGGCGTCTGCGCTCTCACCTCGACCGTCTCGCTCAGGCTTCCCACTTGAAGCGTGATGTCCAGGCGCGCTACCTGCTGCACCGTCAGTTCCAAACCCGTTTGCCGCACCGGTACGAATCCCTGCTTGGAAATCGATACTTCATAGCGTCCCGGCTGGAGCGCCGGCAGCGTGTAATATCCTTCCGATGTTGACGTCGCGGAAACCTCGATCCCCGTGTCCGCCGAACGCGCCTTCACCTCGGCTCCCGGCACGACGGCCCCTGTCTGATCGGTGATGCGGCCGGTGAGCGTCGCTAGCTGCGCCGACGCCGCCATCGTGAACCCCAAAGCTAGTATCGCGAGTCTGCTCATCGTTCTCTCCCTGACGTAGTCCCCCGCCTCTCGCGCTGGAACTGCGCTCGTGAGACAGATAAGGTGTATCCGCTTTAATTTGAAATGTCAAACTAAGCGTGGCATTAGCCCTTGCGCGTCCAGTACCAATAAAACGGAACTCCGCTTGCGATGATCGCCAGTCCGGCCGCCGACTGCAGCGGCTGCGAGTACGCCATATTTATCAGCAGCACCAGCGTCACCGCGCAAAACGCTAGCGGCACAAACGGATACCACGGCAACCGGAATGGCCGCTCTGCATGTGGTTGCCTCTTTCGCAACACAATCACGCAGGAAGCCGTCAACGCATAGAACAGTAGCAGCGAAAACACCGCGTAATCCGTCAGCCGGTCGTAATTGCCTGTCAAGGCCAGAGCGCCCGCCAATGCCGCCGCGAATATCCCCGCCCGCACCGGCACGCCGCCCGCCGAAAGCTTGTTCAGGATGCCGAAGAACATGCCGTCCTTCGCCATCGCATACGGCACGCGCATTGCTGGCGCCATTCCCGTATGCAGCGCGCCAAACGATGAGATCAACATGCCCGCGGCCATCAGCGAAGCCGCCGCCGCGCCGAACACCCGCGTCAACGCCACCGTCGCAACCGACGAGCTCAATGGCACCGAAGCCACCTCTATCGGCGTCAACGTGAAGAAGTACGACGCGTTCGCGAAAATGTATAGCGCGCCCACCACCAATACCGCCAGCACAAACGCCCGCGGGATGGTCCGCTGCGGATCGCGTACCTCCCCCGCCATCGGCGTAAACTGCGCCCAACCCTGGTAACCCCACAGCGCCCCAAACATCGCGGCTCCCACTCCCGCGAGTCCGCCTCGGGTCGAAGGCGGCACACCTTCGCAAGCACCCCCCGCTCCCGACATCGCATAGTGCAGCCAATCGCCCTTCGAAAACAGGAATGCGCACACCCCGGCCGCAAACACGACCGCCACTTTTACTACCGTGAACCCCGTCGCGACTGACCCCGTTGCCCGCACCGAGAACGAGTTCAATACCGTCGCCAGCGCGATTCCCGTCACCGACACCAGCGCCAAATGGTCCTTCAACGCGCCGTCGAATACGATGTTCAGAAAGATCGCCGTGGACACCGACTGCGCCGCGATGGACGCAGGCCGCGTAATCCCCGTGAATGCCCACCCCCACAGGAAACCCGCCCGCTTGCCATAGGTCTTATTGATGAAGACGTACTCGCCACCCGCCTCTGGCATCATCGCCGCGAGTTCCGCGTAACACAGCGCGCCCGCTAGCACCAGCAATCCCGCCGCCAGCCAGACCATCAGCACCGACGTCGGTGAATCCACGTTGCAGGTCATCACGCGTGCCTTCAGAAACACGCCCGTGCCAATCATGTTCGCAATGTTTACCGACGCGGCCGAACTGAGCGTCAATCCCCGAACGAGCTTCGCCATTCGGACGACTATCCTATACCGAGTGCTGAGTGGGACCGGCCTCCCGGACGGTCGAAGCTACCTTTCGATCGTAATCACCACACCCGGTGAACACACCCGAACTCCATCCGTTCCTGTCCCACAAACAACAACCTCACTGTTCATCGCGGGAAGATCTGCAGGAATCGCCACATTCACCTGTTGAATGCCTTCCAATCCCGGAGCCGGGCCCGCATACAACGTCGGCAGGTTGTCCCGGTCGTGAACTTTCACCGAGATCGTCCCGAGCGCTGCTGTCGGCAGTCCCGTCGCGAAAATCTGGAGGACATTTTCCACCATCTCGCCGTTTTGCGGCGCGTTGGGAATCCCGTTCTGATTCAGCACGCCGTTGGGATAGATGATGGGCCGTGCCGCCGCAATCACTACCGCCGAAGCGGCGCTCGGAACGGAGGCGGCCGTGTAAACCAATTGCGCATTCGTCCGAGGACCAATCGCTTCCGGCACCACGAATTCCACGCGCGTGCTGGTGGCGTTCAATACCTTCGCCGGAACACTATCGATCGTCAATTGAGTTTGGGCTCCACTCAGGTTCGTGCCTTCAATCACCGCGCGCGAGCCGGGGACAAGCGTCGTGAACCGGTTGTCGGCAGGGTTGTAAGTCCGATCGATCGTCGGCCGCACGACTACCGGCGGCGCCTGCGTCGCCGTCAACGTCACGGGCAACATCTGTGTGCCCGCGAGCGGACCGGCATCGATCACTAGCGTCGCTTCATAGACGCCCGGTCCCGGCAGATTCTCAGGATGGGCGTCCAGCATGATCGAGGCATTGTTGATGCCCACTTCCCGGCTCACTTTTAGCCAGTCCGTTGGACCGCCTTCCTTATACTTCACCGTCGCCGACCACACCAGTTGTCCGCCATTGTCGTTGAGGATGCGGATGAACTTCTGGTAGTAGCCAAAAACGCCCGCGGGCGCGGTATAGGTCAGCGCCGGCGCGTCGACAAACAGCTTCGGGAAATAGCTCGCATTGCAGTCATTCACCACCGTGCAGTCGATCGGTGGCGTTGACGCCGAGAAGCGAGGAATGGGAGCCTGCCGGTGTGCCGACGTCACCGTGCTCAACGGTCCGAACGAAGCCTTCGCCGAGGCGATCGTTACTTGGCCGCCGGTCTGTTGCGGCAGCGCTAGAAACGTTGGAATGAGCGCGCTCTCCAATATGGAGGGCGCCGAATCGAACACTTCATACACGGCAACCCCCGTGCCACCGCTTAGCGGGACCTCGGAAGCGGCTGTCAATGCGATCGGATCGCTCGCGCCGAACGGAGGAGCCCAGGTCAGCGCTCCGCCCGTGCCTCTCGCGTCCGCTCCCCGCACGCGAATCAAAAGTAGCTGCTGTCCCTGCAAGCCCGGTGTGTATCGGCCGACCGATCTTGGCACGCCCAGGTCGCCCGCCGAGCTCTGTTGCGTCGCCGTCGATCCGCCAATCGCATCTGGAACAAACACGCGGCTTCCAGCCGGGAACCCGAAGTAGCTCACGACGATTCGCGTGCCCGTGTCGGCATTCACCTGGCGAACCTCGAACGCGTTCGGCGTTCCCTCCGTTACGCGAAGCGAACTCACCCGCGTCCCCGTCTCATAGAGGTTCAGCAGCGTGATCACGTCTCCTTCAGGCAAGGGCGAGCCGGCGCAAAAGATCGACGTCGTGGAGACGTTCATCAACAGCCCAGGCCTCACAAAGCCTACCGTCAACTGTGGCTGATTGGTGACGATCCGCGAGATTCCGTTCGTGGAAACCAGCGCCGTGATCGTACGGTCGATCATCCCGTTCGCATTCGCGCGAATATTGGAGATTCGAATATCCACAATGCCCTGCGGCGGAAGAGTGAAGGCCAGGTTCTCGAAGATGACTGCATTCGAGCCGATCAACCGCCCGCGAGCCGCTGTCGGGATCGGGCCCGCCGGACCGGCAACCGAAATCGTCGCATCGGTGAAACCGGCGTCGTCGAGGCGGTTCGTTACTGGAGCGTTGACGAATACGCTAAAACTGGCGCCGGCATCGCCTCCCGGAACGTCGCCCTGGCAATTGAATACGATATCGCCGAGCCTCTCGGTGATACCCTCGGCTCGGAGTTGAGCCTGAACGGCGGTGGAGTTGCAGATCAGGCCGGAGATTGCTGAATACCCTTTCGCGGGAAGCGTGCCGACGGCAAGGGCAAAGAGGACAGTATGCAAAACGCGCATGCGGACAACACCTCACTTGGTTGTACTGCGGGGACGCGGAAGAGAGCCAGTGGACGGAAGAGGATCGCCCTCTCCTTATCCACACGACTTACGACGATCATTCAAGCGAGAAAGTTGCCTCGCTGTCAACAAAAATCTTGCGAGTTTTCACATAATAAGGGTTTCCCGTATTATGGGTGTATGAATGTCACTCTCTCCTTGGACGATGAGCTCGTCCGGATCAGCCGCAAGATCGCCGCCGAGCGCGACACCACTCTCACCGCGATGATTCGCGACTACCTGCGCCAGTTGGCGGCCGAAGACGCCGCCAGCGGCCGCCTGCACCGCGAGCGCGCCGCCCTCGAACGCAGCTTCGAACAGCTCCAGTTCTCCGTTGGACGCCGCCGCTGGAAAAGGCAGGACCTCCATGAACGCTCCTGATTTCCTCGACGCGAACATCGTCTTCTACGCCTACGACCCGGCCGATCCCAAAAAGCAGCGGATCGCCCGCGACCTCCTTCGCCGCGCGCTCGCCGGAGAACTCGTCTGGTCTTCGCAGGTCCTTGTCGAGATCGCCGTCACGCTCCTCCATAAACTCCCGTCGCCCGCTGACACGATCGCCGTTCTGGCGCTCCTCGATGCCTTCGCGCCCGTTCGGGTCGTCTCGCAGGACGCCAGCCTTATCCGTCGTGCCGTCGAAGCCCGCGAGAAATACGACATCCACTTCTGTGGAGGCCTCATCGTCGCGGCCGCCGAACGCGCCGGTTGCGCCCACATTCTGTCTGAAGATTTCACCCCCGGCCAATCCTACTTCGGAGTAATGGCGCAAAACCCGTTTCGGTCCTGAAAAAAGGAGTTGTTACCAAATACAACGTGGAATCAGGCGATGCTCATGCGCTTGCCGCTCCAGGTCTTCGCGAAAATCCGGATGCGCAATCGACATCAGCGCCTTGGCGCGCTCCGCCACGGACTTCCCTTTGAGGTTCACCATCCCGTATTCGGTAACGACGTACATCACGTCCGAACGTGGCGTCGTAACAATATTGCCTGTCGTCAGATTGAGAACGATCCGGCTCCGCCGCTCGCCGCGCTTTTCGTAAGTAGAGGCGAGACAGATAAACGATTTGCCTCCGGCCGATGCATACGCGCCGCGCACGAACTGCAGTTGCCCTCCCGTGCCGCTGATATGGCGGTGGCCGTCCGATTCGGAGGCCGCCTGGCCCTGCAGGTCGATCTGTGTCGTGTTGTTGATCGAGATCACACGATCGTTGCGCATGATCATGTGGGGCAGATTCGTGTAATCCACCGGGCGGCAAGCGAAGTCGGGATTACGGTCGATCGCCGCGTATAGATAACTGGAGCCAAGCGCGAAAGTGTAGACGATCTTGCCTGGGTCCAGCGTCTTTCGCGAACCAGTTATCCGGCCCGCTTTGTAAAGATCCACCATTCCATCGATCAGCATCTCCGTGTGCACGCCCAGTTCGGTCACGCCGCCTTCGAGCAGGAGCGAGCAGACTGCGTTCGGCATGCCGCCGATGCCGATCTGCAGGCATGCGCCATCTTCCACTTCTGCCGCGATCCGCCGCGCAACGGCGCGGTCGATTTCCGTCGGCGGCGGATTCGCCAACTCAGCGGCCGGCGCATGATCGCCCTCGATGATGTAATCGACCTCGCTCTCGTGAACGCCGTTCTGATCGCCATGGGCATAGGGCAGGCCGCGGGTGACCTCGACTATTACCACCCGGGCTCGTTCGATCACGGCGCGATGCCACAGATTGCCTGCGCTGAAATTGAAATAGCCGTGCTCGTCCTTCGGACATGTCTTCAGGATCGCTATGTCCACCGGTTCGAGAAAGCGCCGGTAGTAGTCCGGCACCTCTCCCAGGTTGAGCGGCATGTAGTGGCACAGCCCCGCGTCATGTTTCCTCCGGTCGTAACCGGTGAAATGCCAACTGAACCAGTGAAAATGCTGTCCCTCGGGATCGGCCTCAACCACCGCCCGCGGCCGCATCGTCAGACACGAACGAAGCTTGACGTTCTCAAGTTCCTGCACTCGTGCCGCTAGCGCCTTGTCGAACACATCCGGCTGGGCAAGCCCCACTCCATAGTCGAGCCACATCCCCGGGCGCACCAAACCGGCCGCCTCTTCGCTCGATATCGTCCTTGCCGCGCCGCCCGCCGCCCTCATCCCCACCACGCCAAGTCCTTCGGCCTCATCCGACTTCCTCATTCGCCCTTCTCAGCAAGCTCCTCATATACGCAATGCAGTATGCTGTCCCGGCCCGCCTGATCCCTTTATCCCCCGCCAACTCCGGCACATGATCCGGCACCACTGTCCCGTTGAATTTCACCTTCCGCAGCGCCTTCATCACCTCGTACATGTTCACGTACCCGTCGTCGGTGAACGTCTCCACAAACTTCGGCAGCGGCGAACTCACGTTCCGGAAATGCACATCGGCGATCTTCCCGCGCCCACCGAAATCTTCGATCATCTCGAAGACGTCTTTTCCCATGTGCGCGCCGCCTTCCATCCACGTCCCTACGCAGAACGTCAGCCCAAACGCCTTCGAACTGCCCGCAATCTTCTCCGCTTTCGCGTAGCCCTCGTAGTTCACTAGCACCTTCGCCACGCCGTTCATCTTAGACAGCGGTGGGTCGTCCGGATGCAGCGCCAGACGCACGTTGGCTTTTTCGGCTACTGGCAGCACGGCTTTCATGAAGTAAGTGAACGTCGTCCAAATCTCATCGGCCGAATACTCGCGCTCGAATGCCTGCTTCTCCACCCTGTTGCGAAAATCGTCGACAGAAAATTCGCGCGCCTTGTACTTGCGCGGCGATTCCACCACCGACGTCGTGTAGGTATTCGCCGGATGCCAGTCGATATTCGCCACCGGAATGTTTAGCCGCCCGCAATCGGTCACGAACCTACAGAACTTCTCGATGTACTCATCGCGCTTGCCGCGGCCCAACTGCACATCCAACTCGCGATAGTTGTAATCGACGCCCGAATAGATCTCCATCCCAAATCGCCGCAGCCGCTCCTGCGTCGACTTCATGAATTCAAAGGAAGCATCGCTTCCAAATTCGATCCGCGCCCACTTCAACCCGATCTGCTGCAGGAACAACAGATCCTCGTCCGTCATCCCCTTGATCGGCATCCGGTGCGACAACTTCGTGTTCGCCGGGTCGTACTCCTCGATCTTGCGCTTTAATCCGCGTTGATTCGGTAGGCCCTGCCCAAAAGCGAAAGGGCTGACGGCAACGCCCGCCAGCCCTAGTAACCAAAGCCGCCTGCTCGTCATGGCGAGCTACTGTATCAAAATCAAAACAGCAATTTGAGCCCAAACTGCACCTGCCGCGGCGAGTTCGCTTGCGTGCTGATCTGTCCAAATTGATTCGACGTCACTGTCGTGTTTGGAGAGCCGAACCGTACCGTGTTGGACGCATTGAACGCTTCCGTCCGGAACTGCACGGTCGCTTTCTCCATCACGCGCCACTCTTTGAAGATCGACAGGTCCCAATTCCGGATCCCCGGCGACCGCAGGTCCGGTGCGTAGTTCGCCATGTTACCGAACGTGAACGCCGCCGGCTGCGAAAACACCGCCGGATTGAAATAGCGCAATAGCCGGTCGTGAATCCGCCCGTCCAGCTTGCCGCTTGTGCCGTTGTTGTTGGCAATCCCGATCGGGTTGAATAGTCCGGCCACGTTGTTCGCTGAAATTTGCAGCGGCGTCCCCGACTGGTACGTCGTGAACCCGTTTACCTGCCAGCCGCCTAATACGAAATTCGCCGCTCCGCCCCAGCTTGAGCCAAACCGCCTGCCCTTGCCGAACGGCAGTTCGTAGATGTAGCTCACCACGAAACGATGCGCGATATCGTAGTCGGCCAGCGACCGCGATTGCCGCACGTTGTAACTGTCCACATGCCGCAGCGCCTCTTGAATCGCCTTCGCCCACGTATAGCTGCCTTCAAATTGCATCCCGCGTGAAAATCGCTTGCTGAACGACATCTGCAGCGAATGATAGTTCGCCGACGCGCCCGTCGAATAAAGCGGAATCACGTCGGTGAACTGCGGATACGGCCTTAGCGACTGCGCCCGGCTGATAGTCGGATTCGCCAGCACGCCTCCCAGCCCTCTTCCGAAGAACGGATTCGGAACCGTCTGGTTTAACTGCGAACCCAGCGCCATGTACTGCGGATGCAACTGGTTCAAGCTCAGCCCGCTCTCGTCGTTGCGCGACAACTGCAGCCCGCGCGTGCCCACGTAGGCTACTTCGAGCAGCACCTGTCCCGGCAGATTCCGCTGCACGTTCAGGTTCCACTGCATCGAATACGGCGTCAGCGTCTCCGGTACCGGCGCCTGAATGTTCGCGCCCGCCTGCGTCAACAGTCCCTCTGAAGCTCCTGGCGGCGCCACGAACCCCGCCGGAAAAGGATTCGACAACAGGTTGTTCGGCGTAATGCCGTCGATCGTATTCACCCACGGCGTCTGCGTGCGGAAGCCAAACGGTCCCACCGTGCCATGCGCCTGTTGCAGCGAAATCGCGAAGATGTTGCCATAGCCGCCCCGAATCGTCGTGTTCTTCGTCGCCTGATAGGCGAAGCCGAGACGCGGCGCGAAGTTGTTCTTGTCCGTGATGTATTGAGACCGTGGCCGTCCATCGACCCCCACGAACACCAGCCCGCCCGTCAGGTTTGAATAACCCGCCGTGTTCGAGAGCGGCGATTGCGCCGACACGTCGAAGTAGTTCATGCGGTTGAACCGCTCCGTGCGCGGCGTGTCGAGGTCGTATCGCAGGCCCAGGTTCAATGTCAGCTTGTTCGTCACACGCCAGTCGTCCTGGAAATACAACGCCGTATACCAGCTCTGTGCCGCTGCGTCCTTGAACGCCTGAATCAGCGACCCGCTGTTGCCTGTCCCCAACAGCAGGCTCGCGATCGAGTTGCCCCGGTTCGCCGCCGCCGTGTTCGGGTTCGGTCCTTGCGTCATACCCGCCGTGAAGGCGAAATCGCCCGACGTCGACCGCGACTCCTTGTTGTTCACCTGAATCAACCGCCCGTCATAGCCCGCCTTCAACGTGTGCGCGCCCTTCAACTTCGTCACGCTCGATGCGAACGTGTATGTCATGAACGCGTTGTACCGGTTGTCCGTGTTGCCCAGGTTCGTGTATCCGCTCGCCGTCGTGCGCGGAAACATCGCCAGCGCGCCAGCCGTATCCAGCGCTGAAGGGAAGCCCAGCGACGACGCCAGGAAGCCCAGTCCAAGGTTCTCGTAGTAGTAAAGGCTCCGCGCATATCCCCCGCGGATGCTCACGATCGTCGTCGGGCTCGGCGTCATCGTGTAGTCGATCACGCCGTTGTGCATCCGGTTCCGCTCGTTCTGCGTCGTCTCGGCCGCCGTCAGCTCCTTCGGCCACAATACCGCCGGAAGACTGTCCTGATTGCGGTAGGAATACCGCACGAACAACCGCTGGTTCGCCGAAATGTTGTGATCCACTCGTCCGTCGATCTGGTCGATATCCAGCGCCGACGAACCCTGGCTGTAATAGTTATTTGCGTTGGTGAAGGCCACACCCTGCGTATTTGGCAGCGGGTAGAACTTCGCCATGTTCGCGCCCACGCGGTCCATGCGCGATGTGGGAATCACGTTGCCCGCGAACGCGTCGCGGATGAAGCCCGCTCCCGCGGGATTCGCCCTCGTCGTGAACGGGTCGAATACGAGCACGGGATTATTCGCTCCCGCGAACGTCTCCGTAAAGTTGCCCGCGCGCTCCAGCGACGTCGGTACCGTTGCCGTGCGCGAACTGAAGCTCCGCTGCCGCAAGCCCTCGTACGAGCTCATGAAAAACGTCTTGTCCTTTTTAATAGGACCGCCCAGCGTCCCGCCATACTGGCTCCGCTTGAAGCTCGCCAGCTCCACGCCGCGCGTGTTGTTATAGAACGTGTTGGCATCCAGCTTCGAGTTGCGCAAAAATTCGTACGCTGTTCCGTGAAAGCTGTTCGTCCCGCTCTTGTACACCACGTTCAACACGCTGCCCGCCGTGCGCCCGTACTCGGCCTGAAAGTTCGCTCCCAGCACCTTGAACTCGCCAATCGCATCCACGCTTGGGAACGCCGAAATGCCCGAATACCCCTGTACTGTGGGGTGGGAAGCCGTAGCCCCGTCAATGAGCGTGTCCATCATCGACGCCCGCGCGCCGTTGATTGAGTAGCTCATGCTGTTGTAATTGTTCCCGATTGATCCCGCCACGCCCGGCGTCAGGAAGATCAGCGAATAAATGTTACGGGAATTCAACGGCAGGTTTAGGATCGCCTTGTTCGATACGCCTTTGCTGATTGTCGCCGACGATGTCTCGATCGTCGAAACCGTGTTCTCCACCGTCACGCTCTCAGTCAACTCCCCGACTTGCAACGGAAGATCGACCTTGGCCTGCTGCTGCACGGCCAGTTCGACGTTGCTCTGCACGAACTTCTTGAAACCGCTTGCCGTTGCTTCAATCGTGTATGTGCCCGGCGTCAGCGCGGGCATGTTGTACTTGCCCGACACGTCGCTCTTGGCTTCGTTGCGCGTGTTCGTCGCCAAGTTGATGGCGGCAATAGCCGCGTTTGGCACCCCCGCGCCCGTGGAATCGGTTACTGTGCCGAACAGGCTCGCCGTGAACGACTGCGCCCTGCCGGTTCCCCCACTGTAAAGAAAGGCTGCGCCAAGCGCGCACACCATGACAACCCTATTACTTGATAGACGTTTGATCATAAACGTAGACCCACCCTAGCCTACCTGGATCAACATTTTGTAACAATCTCGTTACACTTCTCAGACGGCATAATGAGAAAAATTTAATCACTGGCCTCCAAGAATGCCTGCATTGCTAAACTAGTGCTAGGCCATGCGTCCCGACCACCCCATCCACGGCAGCCACTCCCACGTTCATGGAGAAGGTTGCGGCCACACCGCCGTCCGCATCGGCGAAGAGGTTGCCTACCTCCACAACGGCCACCTCCACACGCCGCACGGCGACCACGTCGACGAGTCCAGCATCCCCATCACCCCCGACAATCCCGCCACCTGCGCACCCGATCCCGCCTGCTTCAACCACATCCACGGCCCCCATTGCGGCCACGAAGCCATTCCACACGGCGACCACACCGACTACCTCGTCGAGGGCCACCTCCACCACCCCCATGACGGCCACTGCGACCATCACGGCCGCATCGAAATCGTTCCCAACGACTAACCCACTCGTAACTGTTCTGTTTTGCTCACAGCCCTTTGGCCGCCTCCGTCTTTTCGAGAAAGACTAGCCCGTCGTAAGCCTCAGCTAGTGTCACTGGCATCATGTTGCCCTCTTCGGCGTCCTCCATGTTCCATACCGCGCCACACTCGCGGAATGCCTGCCGCGAGTTGAGCCATTCTGCGAGAGGGCTGGCGACCTTGCGGACCGTTGAGAAATCCAAGAAGAAAAGTGGTTTGCCCGCAGCGCTGAGGACCGCGGTGCCGCTACCCGCAGGCGCCGCTGGAATGACGTACGAGCTGAGCCCTGTGCTCTGAGTGCCGACACCGACGGCGCGCACCGAACCGGTGTGGATAGCAAAACCGGTTATGTACATCTGGCTACCGAACGCTTTGCGCAGCCAACTTCCCATCGGTTCATAACCGATATTGCGGGCAGCGGACACGTGGCCGTTGTGCGCCCACAAGACGATCTTTTGGCCAGGGTAAACCACATTGGCCAGCCACTCGACGTTTTTGGACATCATCTCATCACGGAAGCTTGTCGCCGATCCTGGCAC
>DASRHX010000975.1:0-3226 GCA_035650295.1 Bryobacteraceae bacterium
TACGCTCTCGCCGATCCGGCCGACCCGCCCAGCTTAGAGCCTTCCGCCGAGGACTTGGTGACAAAGGCGATCGCGAACAGGCCGGAAATTGCCGCACTCAAGATGCAGATTCGAGCCAGCCGACACCAAGCCGATAGCGAGGCGCGCCAACTATGGCCTAGCGTTTCGCTGATCGGAGCGGGCGGATATTTCGGCCTACGTGACTCGCGCATCCATCCCAGTTATGGAGCCGCAGGCGTGAACGTGACGATTCCGGTTCTGACGGGCGGGCTCTTCACGTCGCGGCGGAAAGAGGCCGAACTGCGCGCCGAATCCGAAACGCAGGAGCTTCGGGATCTCGAAGTGCGTATCGCGCGCGAGGTACGTTTGGCGTGGGTGGATGCCGACAACGCGCGGCAGCGGCTGGCGCTGACCTCGAAGGTGCTGGAGCAGGCGGTGCGCACGCTCAAGCTCGCGCAGACCCGCTACGAATTGGGCTTGAGTTCCATTGTGGAGCTGGGACAGGCACAACTGAGCCGGACGGCGGGCGAAGTGAATGCGGCCGCGGCGCGCTACGAATACCTGCGCAAGCGCAATATGCTCGACTATCAGGCCGGCTTGCTGCCCTAGCGGTTGATCGCCGGTATCGGCACGCGATAACGGCCGTTCCAAACCTCGCCGAACAATTCAAGCAGTGGTTGTTGAATGGCGCCGTTAGTTGCCGTGAGATGGAGTCCGTTGACGGAGAAGGGCTGGCCCAGCATGTCGGTGCAAGCACCGCCCGCTTCGAGAATCATCAGCGATCCGGCCGCCATGTCCCAAGGGTTCAGGCCGAACTCCCAGAAGCCGTCCAAACGCCCGCAGGCAACGTAGGCGAGGTCCAGCGCCGCCGCACCCGCGCGGCGCACGCCATGGCTCACCATCGCGGCCTGGTGGAAGAAGTGGACGTTGACGTTTTCGTGGCGGCGGCGGCTGGGGAAGCCGGTGGCCAAAAGCGATTCCTCCAGGCGCGCGGCCTTGGAAACGTGAATGCGGCGGTTGTTCAAGTAGGCTCCGCCGCCACGCTCGGCGGTGAACATCTCATCGCGTAGCGGATCGTAGACGACGCCGCAGATGACTTGTCCGGCTTGCTCGAGGGCGAGCGTTACGTTCCACATCGGAAAGCCGTGGGCGAAGTTTGTGGTGCCGTCAAGAGGATCGACATACCAGCGGAAATCGCTCGAACCTTCGTGGGCTCCGGTTTCTTCGGCAAGCACCGCGTGGGTGGGGAATTTTGTCTGCAACCGCTCGAGAATCAACTGCTCGCTGGCGCGGTCGGCCGCGGTGACAAGATCGAATTCACTCTTGAGCTCAAATACAGGACGCCTCTCGGCAAACTGCAACAGGAGCGCTCCGGCCTCTCGGGCAATCGCAACTGCAGTTTCCAAATAGGCCGCCACTCAGGCAGCCTCGTACAAATACATGATGTCGTGTTTGAAGATGAAGAGATTCGGTTCGCCCGTGCGGGTCAAACGGATGAAATTGAAGTCGTAGTATTCGATGATGCCCGTGAATTCTTCGCCTTCGATCAGCTTCACGCAAACCGTGACGCCATCGTCGATGAGGTGGCGGAGATAGCGGATCTCTTCAAAGGTTTGCTCGGCGGGGCGTGATTTAGCTTTAGCGGCAGCGTTTTTCGCAGCGGGGGGTTTTGTTGTCAAGGACAGCTCCAGAGAGATTATTCCTCATAATAGCCGCCCCGGGAGATCGCCCGCAAACCGGGCTCCTTCAACTTAACTTCGATCGTTCGGAAAGAGCCCGTAGGGGCGTGCGGCAGCCCATGCGGGTAATAGGCCAACAGGTACTGCGTGCGCAGGTCGCGCAGGATCTCTTCAAAAGTCCGGTCAAGGCCCGCGACACCAGGGAAGAAAGCGCGGCCACCCGTAGAGCGCGCGAGTTGTGTAAGGGCATTCTCGCCGCCGATGTTGCGTCCAGCGTCGCTCGTTATCGGGATGACGACGATGGGGTATAAGACCACGTCGGCACGATGGAGAGCGCGCAGCGCGGCATGATAATCCACGCGGCTGGTGGTGTCGCCGCCGTCGCTAATCACGATGATGACGTGCCGGCCATCGCGGTTGTCGAGGCGTTCGCTGGTGAGCAGAAGCGCATCGTAAAGCGAGGTCCCTGCCGAGGCCTCGAGCGATCGCAGGCCACGCGCGATGTGGCCGGCGTTGCGCGTGAAGTTGGTGACCAGCGTCACTTCGTGATTGAACGAATACAGAGCAAGGGAATCCTGCGAGTTTCCCTCTTTCGTGATCGCCTTCAGGAACCGCGCCGCAGCGGCTGTTTCGTATTTGAGGTCTTTGGCCGTCGATCCGCTGGTGTCGATGAGCAGCGAAATAGACAGTGGCTGGGCGGTTGTGCGCTCGAAGATGGTGAATGTCTGCAATACACCTGAATCGACGACGTCGAACGCGTTTTTCTCGAGCGAGCCAATCAGCGCGCCGTTGGCGTCCTTCACCGTGACGAGAAGCCGGACCAGGCGCACGTCGGTGCGGAAAATGGGCGTCTGCGCGAGCGCCGCCGCTGCGAGGAGGATCGCTATGGCGCCAGTAAAGATTCGTCCCAATCGCCCTCCACCCATACCTCGCCGTCGGCAAAGTATTCTTTCTTCCAAACCGGAACCGTCCTTTTCAGCCGGTTGATCCCCTCAAGAGCGGCGTCGAAGGCGGCGCGCCGGTGCGGCGAAGTAACCACGACGGCTACACTGGTCTCCCCAATTTCCAAACGTCCCAGCCGATGCACCATGGCGATACGGCCGATCTCATGTGCCGCGGCAATCTCGGCGCCCAGCTTGGCCATCACTTGAACGGCCATCGCCTCATAGCATTCGTAGTCCAGGAAACGCGTCACACGGCCATTGGAGTTATTGCGCACGACGCCTTCAAAATTGACGAATGCGCCATCGGTACCTGCCAGCAGCCGGCGGGCGAGCGAACCGCCGTTGATGGGCTGGCGCGTGAGGCCGAAAAAGTGGCCTTCGGAGGTCTCGATCTTGTGCGTCCACTGGTCCACGCCGCCGCTTACGGGCGGCAGGAACGCGATCTCGTCGCCATCGGCAAGCACGGTGTCGCGAGGGGCAAACTCCTGATTGCGCGCCATGAGGATGCTGGCTTCCATCTGCCGCAATTTGGGCGCGGGCGTGGCGTAATGGTCGAAGACATTCTGCACACTTGCGCCGAGAGACACATCAAGCTCGTCACTC
>DASRHX010000976.1:0-2638 GCA_035650295.1 Bryobacteraceae bacterium
CCAGAACAGCGCGCAGGCGAGTGACCAGAACATTCAGCCCCTCGGCGCCCGGGACACTTGGGCCTTCGGCAAAGACGGATTGGAGCAGTGGCGCCATGCGGGTGGCGGAAGCGTGTTTCAGCCGGAAAATTTTCACCTCCGCATCGCGAAGCGGGACGGAATCCATCATGCCGACAACTGCGCCGAGTGCTTTGAGGTTATCGGCCGTGGACGAAAGAATCAGCCGATTGCCGCCGCCCTGACCGCCCTGGAGCGGGTCGGCCATGACGCGAATCGGTTTCGAGAGGTCCAGCAAAACGGTGTTTCCCTTTTCATCGCGGACCTTGAGCCGGCGCACTTGCTCCTGCAATTGGCGGGCTTCCTGAGAGGCCTGGTTGGGCGGCGCGGGTCGCAGCATGCTTTGCAGGATCGAAGCGAGCTGCGGCGCGTTGGCTTGCTTGAGCGTGACCACGAGCACTTCGGCTTCGGCGTAAGGGGAAGGCGTATCGAATGAACGTATGATTTTTTCGAGTTGCTCGAGTGTCCCGGCTTGCGCAATGACGAGCAGTGAATCAGAACGTGGATCGGGCGTGACGGTGAGCGGGTCGCCGGGGCGCAAGAGACGCAATTGCGAAACCATCTCGCGGACGAGCGGCACGACGTCTTCCGGCGGCGCGTTCGTGAGCGGAATGAGGCGATAACTCAGCTCTGGCGTCGCCCCGGGGCTGTCGAGTTGATTGATGAGGGATTCGAGCAGCGTAAACTCCGTCGGCTTGGCGCGCACAATAATGCTGCGCGTGCGGGGTTCCGCGACCACGGTCATCTTCGGTTCGCGGGGCGCGGCTTGCGGGTTTTGAGGCGGCGGAGGTTGCGGCTGTTGTTGTTGCGGTTGCTGCCCCGGCTGCGGTTGCTCAGTGCGGAAGAGCTGGTTCAATGTGCGCGCGACCACGATGGGGTCGGCTTCCTTCAGTTTGAAGATGTGCAATTCGGCATCGCCCGAAATGCCGGTGTACGAAAGCTCGGAGATGATTCGATCGATCGCATCGAGATCCTGTGTGGGACCGGACAACAATATAGCGTTCGCGTCTTTGTCGACGGCGATCACAACTTCATTGGTGGCGTTCGTTGTGACAGCCCCAGGCGTCGGCAATTTGTCGGTGACGCGAACCTGGCCGGTGGACATCTGCGGATAGATGCTCTTCAACATGCGCGCCATCTGTTCGGCGGGGACACGGTCCAGCGGACGCAGTCGGACCTGAAGGCTGGTGTCTTTGGTGGAGGCGTCGAGGCGCGAGACCAATTCCTGCACCTGGGCGATGTCGCTTCTTTTGCCGATGACGGTGATCGAGTTCGAGAAAATGTCAGCATCAATGACCGGCTTGTCCGCCGCGGCGCGGCCTTCGAACACGGCAGTGAGCTTGGAAACGATGTCCCAGGCTTTAGAGTTCTTCAGCCAAATAAAATGGACATCGCGATCGGAGCGTTCAGGAACCTGATCCAACGTGGGCAGCAATTGTTCGATGAGCTTAAAATGCGCAGACGTTGCTGACACGAGCAACGTATTCGCACGCGGGTCGATAGCCACGGTCGCGGGCGGCAGGGGACGCGCATTCGGCTGCGCAAGTTGAGCTTTGGTGCTGACGCTCTGGAGAAGCTGGTCGAGGATGGGGACAAGTTCCCTTGCTTCCGCGCTCTTGAGTTTATAAATGCGCACTTCGATATCGCCGCCCGTGCTTTCATTATCCAGCTCGCGGACGATCTTCATCACTTCCTGCACCTCTTCGCCGGGGCCGTTGAGGAGAAGGGCGTTGGCGCCGTTGACCGGTGTCACGCTGACCTTTTGCAACTTGCTTTGCGCTCCGCGCGCTGAGATCGCTTTGGTGACCGCTTCCGCAAGCGTGTCCGCCGGTGCTTTCTTGAGATGCACGGTTTGAATGACGGCCTGGCCTTCGCCTTCCGGCTTGTCGAGCGTCTCGACGAGCTGCATCACACGAGTCAGCGTCTGCGCATTCGCGTCCACCAAGAGGGTGCGGTCGTCGGGCGAAGGGGACACAACGAGCTTTTGGCCGGGATCGGTGCTGGCGGTTTGCGACGCGAACAATTGTGAGAGCATCCTTGCGACAGGGCCGGCGGCGATGTGCTTGAGCGAGACGACCTGGATTTGTCGCGCAGAACCTTCGCCGGCCTCCTGAAGCTGCTTCGCGACTTCCTCGATCACCTTCATGTGCGACTCGCCGGCGGCGATGATCAGGCGATTGCTCAGGTCGTCACCCATGATCAAGGCGTCCGCGGTGCCGCCCTGACCCTTGCCTTTCATGTCATCGAGATAAAGCTGGCGCAAACGGAGCGACAAATCGGTGGCGACTCCGGATTTCACCGGGATGATCTTCATTTGCCTCTGCTCCTTCGTGGCAAGGCTATCGAATTGCTCGATGATGCTCGCGGCGGCCTGCAAATCTTTTGGATCGCCGGAAACGACCACCATGCTCGTCCTTGCATCGGCGCCAACGGTCACGCGCGGAACGGAGCGGCCATAGGGATCGAGTTTCGAAAGCGAACTCGAAATCACAGAGGCAATCTGGTCCGCTTCGCCGGACTTCAACTTGAAGACACGCGTGCCGGCGCTTTGGATATTCGCCTTGTCCAGCTTCGTGATGAT
>DASRHX010000977.1:0-3071 GCA_035650295.1 Bryobacteraceae bacterium
CCCGGCACCGAATTCGGTGACGCAACAATGAGCGCCTGACTAGGGCCGGAACCACAGAACCCGATTCAGGTTGCCACGGCCGGGGTCAGAAAGAACTTCGCCCGGGCGGATGCAATCGACCGAATGCAGTCCCGGGGACTCGACGTAGCCGAGGACCTTCCCGGTTTTGTGGTCGACGTTGACGAGCCAGCCTGGGGCCTCGTTGATGACATTGCGCGGGTGAGTGCCAATCCATAGATTGCCGTCTGGAGCAGTTGTGATCGAAAAAGTCTTGCCTAGATGTGTCCATTCGCCGAGGAACTTCCCCTCGAGATTGAAACGTTGGATGCGCCCGTTCTGCCGGTCAGCGACATAGATGATGCCGTCTCCGAAAGCGATGCCGTGCGGGAGATGGAACTGTCCTGCGGCGGTTCCCGCGGATCCCCATTCCCGGATGCGCTGGCCCTGAGCGTTGTATTCGAGGATCCGGGCGTTTCCATAGCCGTCGGCGATGAAGAGACGTCCATTGGGGCCGAAGGCGATGTCGGCTGCACCGCGCGACCCCCGCCTCCCCTGGGGGAGTTCGCCTATTTCGAAGTGAAGGAGCTTGCGACCTTCTGGGGTGAACTTGAAGACGACGGAGCTGCCGGAGTCGACGGTCCACACGTTGCCTTGCGGATCAATGCGGATGCTGTGCGGGTTCGTGTAGAGGCCTTTGCCCCAGGAGCGGAGAATACGGCCATCGCGATCGATAACGACGACGTTGTTCTCGTTCAGGTTGCGGTGGAGCAGGTAGGTCTCACCGCTTTTCGCGGCAGCGACCGAAGAGATGTAGTCCGTGTTCCAACCGGGGTGCGGCAGCGGGATCTCAACGGGGACTGCTCTCAAGGAAAGTTTCCGGGAACTTCGAATCAGTGCAGCCAAGCGCTCGGCTTCTTCTGTGGTCGGTGTGGGAGATGGGGCTTGCGCGAAGGCAGTGAAGACGGCAAGTACGAAAGCGGTGTGTTTCATCGGGGAACCTGCGGAGCAGAGAATATCATGAACGGCGCCGCCTAGAGCGCGGGAAGCGCCTCAATCGGGCCGGCGAGCGGAGCGGCGTAGCGGAGAAAGTCGGCGGTTACGCCGTTGCCGGAACTGTTGATCCAGGAGGCCGGAAGGAGACGCTCAACTCCGGCAACGTCGCGGAGCGGCGTGGTAAAGGTCTCCGATTGAAAAGGATCATTTGAAACGCGGCGGAGGGCAATCATCAGACCAGAGGCCCCGCTTTCAGCAGCGGCAATGCTAGCTTGGCCGCACCGGTACGATTCGACGGCATCAACTTCGGACACGGCGAATGAGCACGAGCGGCCGAGGAGTCCGGGCTTTTCACTGCGAACGCGGAGACCAGTTCGCGTGCTCACGAGGCGCGCAAGGGAGTGGCCGAGGTTGCTGGCGAGCTCGTGCTGGCGATTGCCGGCACGGTCGAGGTCGGCGCCGAATGGATTGCCGGATGGATCGCGGAGTCCTTCACACACAGTGATGACCGCCCGGCCATGGAGGCGGTAAACGTCGAGGATGTCGGCGCAAATACGTTCAAGTTCGGGCGGGCGCTCAGGAACGTAGATGAGGTGGGGGGCGTCGTCTGGGTGTGAACGGGCGAGGGCCGTCGCTCCGGTGACCCATCCGGCATTGCGTCCTATGATCTCGATGATCGTCACCGGCGAGGGCAAGGCTCGGTTATCGGCTCCGATGTCGCGCACGGCGAGTGCATAGAAGCGGGCAGCGGAACCAAACCCCGGACAATGCTCTGTAATGGCAATGTCGTTGTCAACAGTTTTGGGAATGCCAATTACGGAGAGGTCCAGGCCTTGCGCCTGTGCCAACTCATGAAGGAGCAGGGCTGTTTTCATGGTGCCGTTTCCGCCGGTAAGGAAGATTGCGCGGATACCTTCCTCGCGAAAGCGCGCAAAGACGAGGGTGGTTTCGTCGGGGCCGAACGCCTTACGGCTTGAACCAAGCACGCTGCCGGGAGCTCGCCGGATGCGCGATAGAAGATCAGGCGCGACGGAGTGGAGTTCGATCCAGTTGCGCTCGAGCAAACCGGGCGCGCCGAAGCGCGCGCCATAGAGCCGGCGGATGGATCGGGAGGCGCGGCACGCTTCGACGATGCCAGCGAGGCTTGCATTGAGTACCGGCGAAGGACCGCCTCCGTGGACGACCACTGCGCCATCGAGTGGCTTCATACGATCTCCCAATATAGCCGCCAAGGCCGGGGCACAAGTGGAACGCGACCTCAAGAAAGAGGCGATAAGATCGTCTTCGTGACGCGCGTGTCTTCATGGGTGCTGCTTGTGGCCGTAGCGGCCTCCGCGCAATCGGAGGCTGAGTTGGAACGAATGGTCCACGCCGCACCAGAGGATGCGCAGGCGTGGCGCCAACTCGGATTGGCCCGGATTTCCGCCAATCGCTTGCCAGCCGCGGCCGAAGCGCTCGAACGAGCCTGTGAACTGGAGCGTGCTCCCGGCGACAGCTGTTACTTCCTGGCCCGCAACTATCACGCGATGGCGGACTACGAAACGGCGCGGTTAGCCTTTCACAAAGCCTTGCGGAAAGCTCCCGCAAGCATGGCGTCTCAAGTACACCGAGCGGCCGGTCTCAATTATGCCGCGCTTGGGCGCGATGAAGAGACAGAGCGCCATTTGCGGCGAGCGGCCGAATCGAATGCCGGAGGTGCTCAGGATGCGCGAGTGGATTTGGGGGCGTTCCTGTTCCGCCAGGGGCGACTGGAGGAAGCACGGCGGATTTTGGACAGCGCCGTACGATCGCGGCCGGATTCGCCCCGAGCAAATCTCGAGTCCGGGCGAGTTCTGCTTCAGGTGGGCGAGTTAGCGGAGGCCGTAAAGCGCTTGGAGAAATCCGTACAAACCAATCCGTCGGACTGGAGTGCCCACTTGCTTTTGGGGCGCGCGTATCAGCGAATGGGACGTGGCGAGGACGCCGCGCGTGAGTTGAAGTTGGGCGAGAGCGGATGGCGGCGGAGCCAGCCGTCGAACTAATCTTGGGCAATTCGAAGCAGGCGGTCGGCCGGAACGTCGCGTACAAGTTGCGTTTGA
>DASRHX010000978.1:0-8122 GCA_035650295.1 Bryobacteraceae bacterium
CGTTGACGGGGCGCTTGTGGAGGGATTGGTGGCGGGCTACCACGCGGCGGGACAAGAGGGCCGGGCGCGCAAGCATTTCACCGCGCGTGACCGTTGGAGAGGATTTCAGCGAACCATCGAAACGGCATTCGAGCTCCGCAAAGAGCTGCGCGGAATGCCCACGCCGGAGACGATTCTGTGCCGGTGCGAGGACATCCCGTTTGGGCAAACGGCCGGACACCTTTCGTGGCGCGAGGTGAAACTGCAATCGCGGTGCGGCATGGGAGCGTGCCAGGGACGCATCTGCGGACCGGCGCTCGAATTTCTTGCCGGGATGCCGATGCAATCCGTGAGGTTGCCGCTCTATCCGGTGCCGGTAGCGACGCTGGCCGGAAAGGAAACGGAGAAGCGATGACAGCGCGTCTCCTCGTATTGCTGCTTCCCTTCATGGCTCAGGCCAATTCGCCGGAAGAACGTGCGATCGCTCATCTGTCGCGGGAGGTGCCGGCATGGTTCGCTGAGAACCGCTGCTATTCCTGCCATAACAACGGTGACGCGGCGCGGGCACTGATGCTGGCGCGAAAGCATGGCTACAAGGTGGCGGACGCGGCACTGAGCGACACACTGGATTGGCTCCGGCATCCGGAGCGCTGGGATTCCAATCGCGGCGATCCACGGTTCTCCGATAAAGACCTGGCGCGGCTGCAATTTTCCGTGGCGCTCGCTGCCTCGGGAGGCCGTGCGCCGATCGATAGCTTGCTGCGCATGCAGAGCAGCGAGGGTCAGTGGCGGGTCGCGGGCGAGGAGGGTGTGAGTTCGCCGGTAACATGGGGCACGGCGCTCGCGACCGCGCTGCTGCACACGGTCATTGCCAATGGGAATCGCGCAGCGGGTATGCGCGCAACGGAGTATCTTCGCAAACTGCCGCTTCGATCGATCGTGGATGCGTCGGCGGTGCTTCTGGCGCTGCCCAACCATGAGGGCGCGCGTGCGTACTTGCTGCAAGCGGTGACGTCGGATGGCGGTTGGGGCGTGCGGAAAGGGGCACCCGCCGAGGCCTTCGACACAGCGATCGCGTTGCTCGCGCTACGCTCGATTCCGTCACCGCCGCGCGATGCCATTCGGCGCGGGCGCGCCTGGCTGGTCGCACATCAATTGGATAACGGCGGATGGACGGAAACGACGCGGCCTTCCGGCGGGTCGAGCTACGCCCAACATGTTTCGACCACGGCCTGGGCGTTGATGGCGTTGCTCGAAACGGCGAAATGAAGCCGTCATTGCTCCGACCAGAAGACTTTCCCCTCAAGATTGAGCAGCGCAAACTTCCCGTCGATGCGCACCGTAGCCAGTCCCCCGTCGAATGAGTTGGCATCCTCCAAATCCGGCGTCGGTAAGAAAGAGCCATCCGGACGGATGAACCCGCAGGGCCCCTCGTCGCGCTTGACCCAAGCCAGACCTTCCTGGAAGCTGCCGCCCCAAGTAAATTGAGGCGGAATCGCCCATTCGCCGCGATCGTTCAAATAGCCCAAGCCGCGGCGCAAACCATGTGGATAGATGCGGCCATCGCTGTACCGTTCCAGTTTGCAAAGGTTGGCCATGATGAGGCCATCGGAGAAGTGACCAACGTGGGCCGTACCGTCGGGCGCGGTGAAACGCTCGTTGCCTTCGGCGTCGAAGAAGATCCACAGGTACGGGTCGGGCGTGTGTCCGGCGGCGAGACCATTGTGAAAGTCGTACGCCAACTCGAAGCGCGGCGCGATTCGGAGTTCACCCGCCAGGTCGATGTAGCCATAGCGATCGCCCACCTTGACGGCCGCGAGGCCGTCGTGGAAAGGAGAAGCATTCTCGTAATTCGCGCCAACCGCCCACTCGCCATTGGCCCGAATGAAACCGTAACGGCCGGATTCGCAAACCGAAGCTATTCCTTCGCGAAAGTGGTGAGCAAACTGGAAGCGGGGCGGGAGGACAAACGCTCCCGACTGGTCGATGAAACCCCACTTGCCGCCTTCCGAGTAATAGAAGTCATCGTGGGCGGCATACTTCACGCGGGATCCCAAATTCACGGCGGCAAGCCCTTCGGAGAAGTCACCCGCTCCGTCGAATTGCGCGGAGAACGCGTACGCTCCGCTCGCGTCGATGTATCCCCATTTGCCTCCGGTCACCTCGCCGGGACGGCCCACTTGCCCGCCGCGATTCACGCACGCCAAACCGCCACGGAACGGACCGGCGGCAGTGAAGGAAGGCGCGATCACCATGCGAGCGTTGCGGTCCACATAGCCCCAACTCCCTCCTTCGCAGACAGGTATCAGGATGTTTGAAGTTGGCATGGAATTTTCACGGCCGCACAGCGAACCGGATTCTTTTGATTTCGCGTTTCACTTCGCGGTCGACTCGTTCAAACAGGTCGACATCGAAGGGGCGGCCCATACGGTTTCCCGCGAGATCTTCAAGCGCTGTGTCGTAGACGATCTCGTAATCGCGGGCGCTCCAATTTTGATCCGGCACGAATCGCCACAGCTTCTCTTCGCGCTCGATGGAGAGGGTGCCGGGCACAGACGCATCCTTGGTGCCTCGCACGGCGATCAGTTGTTCCAGCAGCGCGCGATCCATCGGCTCGGGGAACTCGATCGCAACAGCTTCGCGCGTGCCCGCTTTCGGCGCTTTGACTTTCCAAGACCCAGCCTGCGGCGGCTGTCGATCCGCAGCGCCAACTTTGAAATACTTCTTGAAGTTCGAGGCGATGGGATTGCCGTGTGCGTCGCGAAAAGCACCGTCGACGAGGAGCGAGTAGTTGTTACCTGCGCGAAGGGGAGGGCCGACCTCTTTGTTTGGGAGCAGGTCGCGCTTAATGCGGCCTGGGTCGAAGAGAATCGTCAGGCGAGTGCCGGTACGATCCCAGAGTTCCTGTTCGATTTCCAGGATGGCGAGGCCAACTTCCACGCCTTGGTCATCGAGCAAGTGGACACGCCGGTAGGCTTCCCCGCGGCCCATCGGAGCGGAAAAGTGGAGGTACATCTTCAGCAGGTTCTCAGGGAGCTGGTTCACCGATGGAAAGACGGCGAGCACACGCGCAGGCTCGCGTCCCTGCCGCGGAACGGAGAAAGTCCGGACGACCGGCGGCGTCGATTCCAGTACGGCGCGATAGGTGAGTCCTTCGCTCAGTGGATATTTGGGCGTCCAAGTCAACACTCCGCCGGCGCTAGAGCTCGAGCCGAGCATCGGAGTCGCCGAGTCACCGACATAGATGGCAAAGCGGGCGCCTTGTGGCCAATCGCGCACCACAAAGCGCCCGTTCCGCAGTTCGATTTCGGCCGCGCACAGAGCAACCGCCTGCAGCAGTGTCCACGCCGCGGCCCGTTTCATGACGATGTTCCCGCGCTTAAGGAAGCGCGATCGTTTTGAGATCCATTGCTCCGTTGCCGGCGTCCATGAGAACCACTGCATGGCCACCATCGAAGGCATCCAACTGCTGCACTCCCTTCCACTCGGCGATCGTCTCGTAGGTCAGACCAGCCTTGTCCGGAACAGGTGCGGTAATTGCTTCAGTGGATTCGACCGCGCCGGTACCCATCTTCATCACGCCGCGGCTGGAGTTGTTCATGAGGATGTACTCCTTGCCGCTCTTGCTGTAGACGATCATGTCGAGCGGGCGATTGCGGTTGCCCAGTTCCGCGATGGTGACGCCGGTGACCTTCGCACCGGGCTTCAGTGCCGAAACCGGAACCTTCACAAGAGGCGTGCAGGTATAGGCGGCGAGAATGTACTGGCTCTTTTTCGTTTCGTATGGAACGAAGGTGCGAACCGGAGAATTGGTTTCGAAGCGTCCGTGGGAGCCGTGGTAAATCTCCACGCTCGTTCCTTTTTCCACACTGGCGAACGGGAACGGAATGGCGCGAAGGTTTGAGCTGAACTCCTGGTTCGACAACCCGGCGATGAAGACTTTGCCGTCCATGAAGCCGATGTCCGTGATGGCTTCCATGCGGAAGCTCTGGCCGCGGCGGTCCTTCTGGCTCGGATCGGGGACGTCGGGAATGGCTGCCTTCGAGAACTTGATGTTGTCGAGCGCCAATTCCTCCAGCTCGCCTTTACTGTTGGTGCGCAAAATCACGCCCGTCGCTTCCGGACCACGTCCGCGCGACACACTGAAGTACACCCGCTTGGAGATCGGGTTGACGGCCATGTCGTTGATGAGGATCTGGTCGGCCGCGGTGCCGAGCATCGCGGCGATCTTCTGGTTGGCGGCGGCAATTTCGACGGGCTTGGCTGGCGAGGCTGTACGGTCGCCCGAATCGAGCGCCCACACTGCGCCTCCTGTGGAGTCGCCGACGAACAAAATGCCGTCGGGTCCGAACGCCATCACGCCGGCCGACTGCAGGCCGGCTTTGCCAGCCTTCAAGGAAGCGGTCATCTCGGCGGCCGGCAGGCCGATGGCCAACGCCGACAGAGCCAACAATCCAACAAACTTTCGTGCGAGCATTACGCAACTCCTGTTTCGAAGGGTTCCCAGTTTCCGCCGGGGCACGCTGCCGCGGCGAGTGCTCCTATTCTCTTTGGCCACCCGGATGGTGTCAACCACGGAGAGACCTGGAGGCCGTGTTGCCCCCTGATTGTTAAGACGCCGTAAACAGCCTTTACTGCATCTTTACGTTGACGGCGAAACGCGACCCCTCCAGGTTACGTTCCACCTGTTACACCGAACGCAGTTTGCCCGGACACACGCATTCCAGCGTGGGGGATACATGTCCTGGGCAGGATCCTTTGTGTTCGGGACGGGGTCTACAAACATGAAAGCTATTGCTGCGACATCACTCGTTCTCTGTCTGTGCGCAAACGCACAGGATTCAGCCACACTCGCCGGGGCCGTTCTCGACCCCAGCGGCGCCGCGGTCCCGGGAGCCACCATCCGGCTTACGGAATTGCGGCGCAACATTCCGCGCGTCACGACGACCGATGACATCGGCCTGTATCGATTCTCTTCGCTCGAGCCCGGCGACTATTCGCTCGAAGTCGCACAAACCGGATTCAGCAAGATAGAGATACGTTCGCTCACTTTGAAAGCGCGCGACCGGCAAAACCTGCGGCTCTCCTTGCAAATCAGCGCTGTTTCGCAATCGCTCGACATCACCGGGAAAGAAGAAATTCTCGCTTCCGATCCTTCCTTTGGTGCCGTAGTGGACCAACGTTCGATCCAGAATCTCCCTCTGGCGGGCAGGTCGATCGAAACGATACTGCTGCTGGCTCCTGGCGTGGTGAGCGCCGCGGGCGGACGTGGCGGCGGAGACATCAACTCGAACGGGATGCGATCAAATACGAACTACTACACGCTCGACGGAGTGAGTCTGAACGCGAGCATTCCCTCGGGCAACGGTTTCGGTGGGCCTGGGGGCCCGCGCGGAATCGCAGGCGCGGGAGGGCCAGGCGGAGGAGGCGCCTCGGGTGGACCGCCGACCGAGCTGGTTTCCGTGGAGGCACTGCAGGAGGTTCGCGTGCAGACCTCCTCTTTCGCTCCCGAGTTCGGACGCACGCCGGGCGCACAGATTTCCATGAGCAGCCGCGGAGGCGCCGATCAGTTTCATGGCTCCTTGTTTGAATACTTCGGCAACGACCAGTTGAACTCCAACGAGTGGTTCGCCAATTCGCTCGGACAACCGCGCGCCGCCCTCCGCTACAACCAATTCGGCGGCACTGTGGGCGGGCCGATCCGCAGCCACAAAACCTTCGCATTCGCCTCCTACGAAGGCTTGCGGCTGTTGGAACCGGAAACCAATATCGCCACAGTGCCGGATCTCGCCATCCGCCAACAAGCGCCCGAGGCATTGCGTCCGTACCTGAACGCGTTCCCCGTGCCCAATGGCGCGGACCTGACCAACGGGGCAGCATTGTTCAGCGCCGTCTATTCAAATCCGTCGAGCCGCAACTCGGCCAGCTTGCGCATCGACCACACGCTGAATGCCCGCCACGCACTCTTCTTCCGCTACGCATACGCTCCCTCGGATGGAACGTTTCGCGGGGAGGAGATTCAGTCGCCCAACGTATTGAATTCGCGCAGCCTGGCGCCTCACAGCTTCACGGCATCGTTGATTTCACAGACGTCGCCCAACGTCGTAAACGACCTGCGGGTAAACTTCACGCGCTCGACGACGAGAATGTCGGCCACCATGGATACCTTCGGCGGCGCGGGATTATTGACGGACGCACAACTGTTCCCGTCGGGCATCACCTCCGAAAACGGCCAGTTTTCGCTCATCGTTACCGGGTTGAGCGGACTCTCCTATGCGACCGGTTCCACCTCCGTGCAACGGCAGTTCAATCTGGTCGACAGCGTCGCGCTAACCGCAGGCCCTCATCAATACAAGATCGGCGTCGATTTTCGCATGTTGACGCCGTCGTATTTGAATAAACAGTACTCGCAGAACGTCACCTTCAACGGGCTGGTGGCCGCCAATGGATCGCAGGACACGACAACCACGACGTCCGGTTCGCTCCTCTCGGGAACTTCCACCATGGCGATGGTCAGCTCGAGCGTACCTCGCGTCGAGCCGCTGACAATCAACAACTCCTTCTACATTCAAGACACCTTCCGCGTTTCCAGGCGGGCAACGGTGACCTTCGGCGGACGTTGGGACGTGAACCCCGCGCCCACGGTTCGCAATGGAGACAAACCGTTCGCATTATGCGACCCGGATTTAGGCGACTGCTCCTTGACGCGCCAGTTGCCGCTCTACGATACGAAGTGGGGCAACGTCGCGCTGCGTTTGGGGTTCTCGTCGCAACTGACCGAAGATCCCGGTGCGGAGTGGGTCCTGCGCGCGGGCATCGGCGTTTTTCACGACATCGGCTACGGCGCCTCGACAAACGCCTTCAACGCCGCGCCCTATGTGAGCGCGCGCAATCTGGTGCTGCCTGTATTCCCGCTGGTTGCCGCCGACCGCGCCGCGCCGGCCGTGCCCCAGCAGCCGCCATACGGCCAGATCAGCGCGGCCGAGCGCGGTCTTCAATCTCCCGCCATCTACCAATGGAACCTCACCTTCGAACGCTCGCTGGGCACGGCGCAGGTGCTCGGTTTCGGGGTGGCGGGAAGCCACGGAATCCGGCTGCTACGAACCCAAACCTCACGCGCAGCTACCAATGCGTACGACCTCTTGCGCCTCGCCACCAATGGCGCCCTATCCGACTACAACTCCGCGCAGGTGCAGTTCCGGCGCCGTCTCGCGCGCGGGTTCCAGGCGCAACTGGCGTACACCTATTCGCATTCGCTGGATACCGCATCGAGCGACAATGCCTTGTCCGGTGGCTTCACCTCGCTGTTCGGAAGCCAACGCGGCAACTCCGATTTCGATGTGCGGCATACGTTCAGCTACACCAGCTCGTACAATCTTCCGGCGCCCGCCCGAGGCGTCTTGAAGCCCCTCTTGTCCAACTGGTGGACCGACGCGGTGATCACGGCCCGCTCCGGATTGCCGTTCGACGTGCAGGGAATCTCCGCACTACCGGAAACGCTGGACACGGAGACGACGGATGCCCTCACCTCGCGTGGTTTCTTCGCGCAGGTGCGTCCGGATTACACGGGTCAACCGGTTTGGATCAGCGACACGAACGCTCCCGGAGGCCGCCGCCTGAATCCGAACGCGTTCGTCATGCCGGCTGACTTCCGGCAGGGCACCCTCGGACGCAACTCGCTGCGCGGTTTCCCGATGTCGCAGGTGGACTTGTCACTGCGGCGCGTGATTCATCTCACGGAAAAGACTTCGCTCTCACTGAACGCGCAGGCGTTCAACATGCTGAATTCTGCTAACTTCGCCAATCCGTCTGCGTTGGAAGGCGCGAGCTTAGCCAGTCCTAACTTCGGCGTAGTGACTCGAATAGTCGCCGACAGTGGCGGAGGAGGAAGCGCGTTCTTCCGCCGGGGCGGGCCGAGATCCGTTCAATTCTCCCTTCGCCTGAGCTTCTAACAGAATCGAACGACATGAAACGGAATTTTTTCACATCCATCGCCCTTTTTCTGTTCGCACTGCCTGCACTCGCACAACCTGTCGAAGATAGGACCGCATTCGTCCGGCGCTTTTCGATCGGCGGCAGGTTGAGCTTCCCCGTTATGGGTCAAGTGAGCAGCGGCGAACACGAGC
Source organism: Bryobacteraceae bacterium (assembly GCA_035650295.1). Taxonomy (GTDB): domain Bacteria; phylum Acidobacteriota; class Terriglobia; order Bryobacterales; family Bryobacteraceae; genus JAFLBB01. Next base: position 8,106 of record DASRHX010000978.1, read on the forward strand.
AAAATTTCACTACCGGG
>DASRHX010000979.1:0-10355 GCA_035650295.1 Bryobacteraceae bacterium
CGAAGGCTTCAGGGGTCATGCCCAGCGCCTGCTGAATGACTTCCGGCGTGGTCTTGCGCGCGCCGAACAGATGCATCATTTCGAGCAGCTTGTCGTAATTCCACTTCATCTGGATGTAGTCGCAGATGCGCCCCGCCTGGAAGTAGCTCACGACCACCTGCTGCGGATACTTCGGGCGGATGAAACCGCGGTCGAGCTCGGCCACCGGAAGCAACTGCTTCCCCTTGATAGCCGTGATGATGTCCGGAGTCATGCGGTCGCCCCAATCGGGCGCGGCTTCAGTCTCCTCATGCACGGCGAAGCCTTCGGTGAACCAGCGGGGCACGCGATGCTTGGTTGCCGTAAGCACAAACACGTGACTCAATTCGTGCCACAACGTGCTCGCCCAGTGGAAACTGCCGGGCTTGCGGCCCGAGGGCGAATCCATCGCCACCACGTGTCCGAATGTTACCCCCAGCGCACCCAGCCCCGGCATGCCCATCGTGCGCACGGCGAAGTCTTCATGATCGGGATAGACCTCAAGCTGCACGGGTGCGCCGATCGTCATCTTGTACTTCTTCTCGAACGTCGCGACTGCCTTCTCCAACTCCGGTTGGATGTAGACGAGCAACTGCGCCGCCTCTTTTTTGTGCAGCTTCAGGATTGTCTTCGGCGTTTCGAATGTTTTGAAGTTGGCGTAGCTGTCGAGCAGCCGGAGCGAGTTGATCGTTGGGTTGTTGTCGTACTTGTTGTTGAAGCAGAGCTCGAGTTGCTGTCGCGCCTCGCCGTCCTGGCCGACGCGCATCAGATTGACGCCCAGTTCGCTGCGCGCGGCCCAGTTCTTCGGATCGCGCTCAATCGCTTTGCGGTAATGCGCGATGCCGTCGATATAGCGGCGGTTCAGAACCAGGTGATGCGCCACGATGGCGTGAGCTTCACCGTAATGTGGATTGACACTCCACACCTTGTCGAGCAGCGGATCGGGGGAGCGATCGGCCAGCGCCTCGATCGCCGCCTTCACGGCGATCGCGTCGAATGCGTTCGGCGAAATCTTGAGGGCCTTGTCCGCCTCGGACAACGCCCGCTCTTCGTCGGAGTCCTCTAGCGCCAGACCCGCCAGCAACTCGCGCGCTTCGACAAGATTCGGATCCTGTTCTACCGCATTGTGCGCCAACTCCAGCGCTTTGCTCGAAAAACTCTCGGCGGAAACCAGAGCCATGCCGAGCATGGCCTGGGCGTTGGTCTTGTCGAGCTCCAGGGCTTCCTGGAACAGGTCGACGGCGTCCGTGAGATTGAAGCGTTCAAGGAACAGGCGGCCCCAGCGGACCTTGATCGTCGCATTTGCCGGTTCCCGCTCGACTGCCTGCTTAAATTCGGAGCTGGCACTCTTATAATCGCCCAGCCCCCAGGCGCCCTCGGCGCGTTCGGCGGGGTTTCTGCTGTCCAGCAGCTTTACGAAGCATGACTCGGCCTCGGCAGCTTTGCCCAGGTGCCGCATATTCCAGCAGGCCGGGGCGGCGTTGGGAGCGTTGGCCCCCATTTGCACGCGCACCTTCGGCGGCTGCTGCGCGGTGAGCGTAGTGAACAGCACGGCAACGACGGCTACCGCCGATAAGCCGACCGGAATGGCCATGCGCCTTTCCATCCCTTATTTATCCATCTCCTCTTGCAGACGCGCAAGTTCGAGCAGCGCCGCGGACATCTGACGCCGATAATCTTCCAGCGGCATGGCGGCTTTTTCGTACTTCAACTTGTCGATCTTCTGTTCAAGCTGTTCCTTCTGTTCGATCAGGCGGCGCTTGGCTGGATCGGCCGCGGCGCGTTGGGCGCTGCCGATGCGTAGAAGGGGAAACGAGGCGGCAAGCATTCCTTGCCCGTTGGCCGTCGAGGGGGCGCGCACGGCCTCGCCCGCGCCAGTGTCTTCCAGCACGGCGTGCTCGGTCGCCAGGCGCTTATTCGTCTCGTAGAACTCCACGGTTTTACGATCGGCATAGCGGTATGCCTCAAGAGCGGAGACAACTTCGTTCTTATCGCCATCGGCGGCGGCGTCGCGCAGGGCCTCCACCCAATAACGCGCAAAGACGGTGGCGTTGCGTTCGCCGCCCGCTTTCGTGGCCGCGATGAGCGCTCGCTTCGGCTTTTGAAGGGGGAGTAGAGATCCGCCGCTGGCGCTGGTGGTGTTGACGACCAACTGGCGCGTGGCTGGAATGCGGTCGCACAGGCCCGCAAGATCGGAGCCGGAGTAGTCCGGACCGGGGATGTTGAACTTATAGTCGTTGCCGTCGTAGGTGCCGTGGCCGATGAGGGTCAGCACGAATGCGTCTTCAGCTTTGGCCATGGATGCGATTCGCTCGAAGGCGGTCTTGATTTTTTCGCGTGTAGCCTCGGCGCCGGAAAGGGTGATGACGTGAACATCGCCTCCGCTGCCTTTCAGAAGCTTGTCGATCTCCTTGGCTTGTGCCGCGAAGCGCTGTTCATAATCCTGTTCGCTGCCCAGTCCGGAAACAGTAAGGTAATGCGTCGCCGCGGTCAGAGGCGAAAGCGCCAGTGCAAAAGTTAAGATAAACAGCTTCATACGACACCCCACTTGCGGCGGAGCAGCCACTCGCTGCCCTTGATCAGGCACAGCAGCAGGAACACGATGGGAAGATTCCAAAGGTCCTTTGTTTCGCGAACCGTGATACCGGCCTCGGAAAGCGACACTTCACCGGGCAGTTTGCTGAGATCGTCCGCCTTCCAATATTTGCCGCCCGTGGTCGAAGCCAGTTTTTCCAGCAACTCGCGGTTCTGCTGCGTATGGAAGTTCTCCGCGATACCATCCTGCCGTTCAAACGTGAAGACGTCGCGGCCGGCCTCTTCCTCACCGCGCTTGGCCACGGCCTCGGCGACATACTGGCCGGGCTTTTCGGCAGTCCATTCGCCTGCGTATTGACCAGGCGTCACAGGATCGGCCTGAAGCTCGACGATACCGCCGCTGGCCGATGGACCGAGAATGCGAACCTCCACCTTGGCGTCGGCGGCAGGCAGAAATGTCCGGTCACGCACATCCACGCTGAGCTTCAAACGCGAGTCGTCGACCAACACCTGGCGCGGCGTGGAAGAAATCACGCGGCCCGGTGTCTCACTCACCGCCCAGCGCAGCATCTGGCGCCAAAAAACTTCATGCGTCATGTCTTCCACCGGTTGCTGCATCTGCCAGCGCCACGTGTCGCCGGCAACAATGGCGGTTCGTCCGCGGCCATAATTCTGCACGACGACAAAGGGCGACCGTTTGCCCGCGATTTCGGCAAGAACCGAAGCTCCGGGTTTGGGAGGTCCTAGCTCCTGCCACGCCATTAACGCGGGCAGCTTTTTCCAATTTGCGGCATTTTTCGCGGAATCTTCGTCCAGGCGGCATAGCGGACTTTCCACGCCCGCGGGCGTGAGCTCCACTTGCAGCATGTCGCGATGGAACGTTCCCTTTCGGTCGGGAAGCGCGGCGGGCAACATTTCCGCAAGCGCCGAGCGCGGCCACCCTCCTTCGCTCAACGCCGAGCGGCCCGCGAGCATGATCAAACCACCGCCGCGCCGGTCGACAAACTGCTTCAGCAGTTCCTGTTGAGCGGTAGTGAAGTAGTTCAGCTCCACGCTACCGATGACGACGGCCTGGTAGCTGAACAGCTCGTCGACGGTGGCAGGGAATCCCTGTTCGAGTTCCTTATCCCCAGTAGTCTCGACGCCTTGAATGTAGTTCTTGTTCTGCGTGGTCCGCAGTAGGGTTACCAGTTGGATGGACTTGTCGTCTTCCACCGCGCGGCGGATGAATTTGAACTCCCAGCGCGGCTCGCCTTCCACATAGAGGACGCGCGGCCTGGCGCCGGATACGTTCACCAGCCGCAACACGGAGTTGTTCAGAACGTTCTCTTCGCCTTGCAAGGGTTCGGCGGAAATGGTGAAGCTCCGCGCGCCTGCCGTGCCCGCGTTAAACGTGAGATTTTCGGTCTGCACGCGGGCGTCGCCTTGAATCTCCACTTCTTTACTGGCGAGCGCCTTTCCGCCATCCTTGACCGTCAGGCGCACCTTACGGCCCACAGCGCCGAAACTGCTCAAATTGATTTGCGTAGAGATGCGCGAATCGGCCAGCGCGCGGGACGGCGCGATGACGTCGGCGATTTCAACATCGAGCGACGGCCGTTCCTTCCCGATGCCGATTGTATGGATGGGAACGCGCCGCGAGCGTAGCTCGGCGAGCGCCCCGACCTCGAGTCCGCCCGTGTTCTCCGCGCCGTCGCTCAGCAGCACCACCGCGCCGAGCGGCAGTCCCGCCGACTCCTTGGCCAGTTGCTGCAAGGAGGCTCCGATGTGAGTCGACTTGCCCGCCATCGTCAGCCCCTTCAAATCGTCCACGCGGTCCAGCACATCGCTCATGCGATAGATGCGGGTCTGGAATTTCGCTTTCAGGGCGTCGAGCGTACCGCCTTCGAGCGCCGCCCGGGCTGTTTCCGTGCGCGACTTTCCGTTCTCCACGATCGCCATGCTGCGCGAATCGTCAACGACCACGGCTACGATATTTTGCTGCGGCTTCAGCGAGGTCAGCGTAAGCGCCGGTTGCCAGAGCAACAGCAGCAGCGCGGCCACCAGAGCCGCCTGCAGGCTCCACAGAATCGCACTGCGCCAACCCCTGACCGCGCTTACGGCATCAGCCTGGCGCCGCCACCAGAACCAGGCGAGGAGCGCCGCGCAGGCCAGGATCGCCGCCGCCAGCAACCACAGCGGCCACCGGGCCAGGAAGACCCATTCGCCCTTTGCGTATGCCGAAAGTGGATACCGGAAGAGAAGTTCAAACATCGTCGTGGGTTCTTGGTCTGCTCAGGCTCCTAGGCGGCTGGTTCAATGCGTCATGGAATAAACGATGAAATTGATTCCTACGCGGTAAGCAAGCGAAGCATAACGCTCGGGATACTGCGGATGGTCGGCCCACTCCCATGCGTCCCCCAGGTCCATGTTGTGGGTGATGGCGACCATCAGGCGGCCCTTATCGTCATGGATACCGCGCCAGCGGCCGACGTAGCCATCGTTTTCGGCGACGCGGCCGGTAAACAGAAACTGAATGCCCGGCACCTGGAATCGCTCATCCAGATCGTACAGGGCATGGAAGACCTGCTCCTTGTTCTCGAGCTCTACTACAGGCCGGTCGGGGAACACCTTCGACATGCTGGCCATGAACACGTCCCACTCGAAGGTCCCATGGAAATCGTCGAACATCATGAAGCCGCCGCGCAGCAGGTAGTCGCGCAGCTTCTTCACCTGAGCGTCGTTCAGTCCCCAGCGGCCGACCTCGGTCGCGTAGATCCACGGATAATTGTAAATATCGTCCGTCTCAAGATCGACCACCTGCTCCACGCTACGGACATTCAGCCGCGTCAAGCGGCGCACGCCCTGCACGAACTGCCGGTCGGCCTTCGGGTAATCGGTCGCCCAACTGCCTCCGGCACGGCCAAAATAGCCGTTGCGCATGGAGGAATAGCGCAGACGCGAGAATACGAATTCGGTCTTGTCGTTGCCGTCGGCGGGAAAGGGCGCCGGGTTGTCTTCTTCGTCCAGGAAGGAACGCAATCCACGACCACGCTGGAAGGCGTACAGGCCACTCCAGATCGTTAAACCCAAGGCGGCCGCCGTCGCGAGTGTGCGAAGTTTCATCAGCCTGCCCTTAACTGATCCCTACCATATCATGCCTGACTCTCATTGGACGTGTCGCGCCGGGCAAAGTTACGGCGTGGCCTCATGCACGCTACAATCGCCCCATGTTTTGTTGCGAACAGCTGAGCGAAATGGCCGATCGGGGATTCGTCATAAATGCACCTCTAGGTAAATTAGCCAACGGACGAATTCTGACCGAGATCGACACCGAATACTTTCTCACCTTTGGTGACGAAAGGCCCAGCTATGTAGGTTTACACTATTGTCCGTTTTGCGGACGCGCGCTTTCGCGCGAGTTGTGGAACCGCGAAAAGAAGAAGTAGGCGCTACTCGATCCTTAGCGCCACCGCCGGATCGATTCGCATCGCGCGCCGCCCCGGAAGGTAGCACGCGGCCAATGCCGCGAGCAGCAGCAGCGCCGCCACGGCACAGTAGGTCGGCAGATCGAATGGCGTAATCCCGAACAGCAACGCCGTGAAGTAGCGCGAAAGCCACCACGCTCCCAGGGCCCCCAACGCAAGCCCAGCTAACACAGGCCGCATCCCCTGGAACATCGTCATGCCCAAAATGCTCCGGCCGCTCGCACCCAGCGCCACGCGCAGTCCGATCTCCGATGTCCGGCGGCTCATTGAGTAGGAGAGCACACCATAGATACCGGCCGTCGCCAACAGCAGCGCCAGCGCGCTAAAAACGCCGAGCAGAAACGTGCGAAACCGTTGCGGGGCGACCGAACGATGGACCACCTCTTCAAATGAGCGAACGTCGGCGATCGGCAGATTCGAGTCGAGGCCGGCAACCATCGATCGAATGGCGGGCATCAGCGCCATCGGATTTCGGCGTGTGTGAACGACGATCTCGCCGGTGAGCGCATTCCGGCCATACGGTAGAAAGACGGTCAGCGGTGAGTCGGCAGCCAGGCCGCGCTCGTGCATGTCGCCCACCACGCCCACCACTTCGGCGTCCAATGCGCCCTGACCCGCCCATAGCTTGACTTGCTTGCCCACAGGGTCTTCGGCGGCGAATAACAGCTTCGCCAGCCGCTCGCCAATCATCACTCGCCGTTGCGGCTCCGGTTGGCCGCGCTCCCGCCAAACGGGCTTGTCTCCTTCGTCGAACAACCTTCCCTTGAGCAGCGGAATTCCCATCGCTCGGAAGTAGCCCGGCGTCACTACGCGCCAGCCTGCCCAGGGAATATCGCGCCCCGTCAATTGCCGTCCGGAACTGGGAACGATACCCATACCCGGATCGCCGCCTTCCACCGGCCGGTGGCTCACGGCGCCAGTGGCAACCACGCCGGGCATAGCCGACAGGCGTTCGAAGAAGCTGTCGAGAATCTGCTTTCCCCTGTCGTTTTGCCCATAGGACTCGGGCAGGCTCAACGCAAACACGAGGCGGTTTTCCGTCTGAAATCCCGGGTTCACGTTCATCAATTGCGTGAAGCTGCGAATCAGCAGACCCGCGCCCACAAGGAGCAAAAACGAGAGTGCGACCTCCGCCGTCACCAGCACCGCGCGCAACCGCCCTTGCCCGCGGTCTCCCGTTTGGCGGTCTCCTTCGCGCAACCGCGCGGCAATGCCGCTCACCGGCGCCTGCAGCGCAGGGGCCAGGCCCGACAAGATTCCACTAAGCACGGCGATCAGCGCCGCCGCTCCGAGCACCCACAGATTCAACTCCGCGTCGGCCAAACGCGGCACACCGCCAATCTCCATCGCTTGCATCACGCGCAGCAAGACATGCGCGAGCACAATCCCGACGGCCGTGCCGAGCGCGCTCAATAGAATCGATTCGGTTAGCACCAGGCGTGCCAGTCTTGCGCGGCTTGCGCCCAAGGCCGACCGCACGGCGATTTCACGCTTGCGGCTCATTCCGCGCGTCAGCAGCAGGTTGGCAATATTCACGCAGGCAATGAGCAACAGAAACGTGACCGCGCCGAGCAGCACCCACAGGGCCCGGCGCGTCGTGTCGCTGGCCACCCAACTGATAGAGTGCGCCGTTCGAAATCCGATGCCTTTGTCCTGCTGCGGGAACGACTGCTCCAGTTCTCCCGCCACGCGCCGCAAGTCGCTTGCCGCGGCTTCCGGCGTGACGCCGCGCCGAAGCCGTCCAATCACGGCGAACTCGAAACTGGAGCGGTTCGCGGCGGCCCGATGCAGGAAAGGTATATAGGTCTGATTGCGGATCCACAGGTCGCCCGGAGGAAGAACGCCGACCACTGTGTACACACGATCGTTCAAACGCAGGGCTTTGCCCAGAATCCGCGGATCTCCGCCGAACCGGCTCTTCCAAAAGCGATTGCCCAGCATCACGACCTGCTGTGCGGTCGCGCCTTCGCCTTCGGACTCTGTGAAGTCGCGTCCCAGAACGGGCGTTACTCCCAGTGTGCGGAAGAATCCAGCGCTCACCGAGGTACAACTTACCTTTTCCGCCGGCCCGTCACCGGTCAAATTGGCGTCGCGGGAACGATAGGCGGCGACGTCCTCAAACGCGCGGTTCCGCTCCCGGAGGTCCCAGAAATTGGCCTCCGTGAAAGAAGCCCGAGTGAAGCCGCGGTCGAGCCGCGTCTCCCAGATCTGGAGCAGGCGATCGGCATCGCGGAACGGAAGAGGCTGCAGCAACGCGGCGTGAAAAATACTGAACACGACAGCGCTGGCGCCCATGCCCAGCGCCAGCATCGCAATAGACAGGACGGTCATGGCGGAATTCCGCCGCAAAGCGCGCAGGGACTGCCACACATCGGCGCCCACCGATTGGAGCATGGCGCCTAGCCGCGCGTCGCGCACCGCTTCTTTGATCAGCTCCACCTCGCCGCGCGCGATGAACGTCCCCGCTCCGGCCCCGGCGCCAACCAAACCACGCTCGTCTTCAAGCATCGCTTGATAGGAGCGCAGCTCTTCGTCCAGTTCCTCCTCCACGCGCCCGCGGCGCGCGAGGTTCCGCCACATCATGCGAATGCGATGCCAGAGCGGCATGGGGTCCTCCTTGAATCAGGGAGTCTGCAACGCGCTCGCCATTGCCGCCGCGATGCGCTCCCACTGTTCGGTCTCGTCTTTCAACTGCCTTCGGCCCGTCTTCGTCAAGCGATAGAACTTGGCCCGGCGGTTGTTCTCGCTCTCACCCCAGGAAGAGCTCAACCAACCTGCCTGCTCCATGCGGTGCTTTCAGGATCAAAACGTCAAGAGTTCCTTGCAAAAGACTGGTGCGAGCGTTGGGCGGCATTTTTCCTACAGAGGTTCTATACGAACGAGCGCCCTCGAAGTTCCTATAAAATCGACCGGCATTTGGTATCGGAATGCGAAAATGCTCCTTGATGACATCGGACGTGGTCGTGATCGGCGGCGGCATCGTCGGCGGAACCATCGCCTGGCGCCTCGCCCAAGCCGGAGTTGCCGTGCGGCTGTTGGAAGCGGGAACGTGGGGCGCCGAGGCTTCCTGGGCCGGCGCAGGTATGCTCGCGCCCGGCGGCGAGGTAGAGCGGGCGGGCGCGGGTGCGCAATTGGCGCTGGAGGGGCGCGAGCAGTATGCGGCCTACGTTCGCGAGTTGTGCGAGGCCGGCGGACATGAGATCGATTTTCGCGAGTGCGGTGCGGTCGAGCTCGCCGCCGGTGAAGACGAAAAAATCTCGCTCCTTGGGCGGATGGACACGCAGCGCCAGTTCGGCATCGCCTCCCAATGGCTCGAGCCGGAACAACTGCGCACAAAAGTCCCCATGCTGAGCGACCTCGCTTGGTCCGGGGCCGCCTTGTACCCCTGCGACGCCGTGGTAAATCCGCGCGAACTGATGCATACGTTGCGGATCGCCTGCGAATCGAGCGGCGTGCGCGTCCGTGAAGGCGCTGCCGTGTCGGAGCTTGTGTGCGCCGGCTCGCGCGTTGAAGCCCGCACAACGGCCGGTGAAGTCCATACGGCCGAATCCGCCGTCCTCGCCGCCGGAGCCTGGTCAAGCCATGTAAAGCTGGCAGGCGCCGGACCAGTCGTCGAAAGCTTCCCCGTGCGCGGACATCTTCTGCAATTCCACATGCCGCCCGGCTGGCTTGGGCCCATTCTCCGCCATCGCCACACCTACCTATTTCAGCGCGCCAGCGGGGCTTTGATCGCGGGCGCGACCACCGAGCACGCCGGTTTCAGCCGGGAAATCGATGAAGCGTGCGTACGCGAGATCCGCCAGAACACGGCAAAGTTGCTCCCCGCCCTGGCCGGTTGTGAACCGGACGAGGTGTGGAACGGACTGAGGCCGGGCGCCGCGCAAGCCGATCCCGTCGTCGGGCGTATCCCGGGAAGCCGTTTGTGGACCGCCTATGGGCACTACCGCAACGGCATCCTCATGGCGCCTTCGACGGCTCGAATCGTCGCCGGCGAAATCATTTCCAGTTGGGGAACAAGGTAACGCGAGCCGAACGCAGCGCATACAGGAGTGACTCGATGCGGTTCCTGCGGCGCAACAGTTTCTCAAGAAGCGCTTCGCTGGCGTCATGGTCCTGATCCACCCAATCCGAAGGCATGGAACGCAGCGCCGTATCGACAATGTGCTCGGGAAAATGGAGGATGCGGTCTATCCAGGGCTGAAAATCGTCAAAGGAACGCACCGGCTCATAAAATACAGGCCGGTGATAGAGTCCGGCGAGCGGCGCATCCACGAACGACCAGTTCGGCCCGTCGAAGACAAACCCATGGTCGATCATCGTAGCGATCCAAGCCGG